>NZ_JBEXGU010000022.1:0-80915 GCF_040607515.1 Streptosporangium sp. NPDC005286
CGAACGCCACGGGTTCGTGCGCCTTCGGTGTCTCGTCCGGTCTCGTCCGGTCGAGCGAGTTCCTAGTTGAACGAGTCTCCGCAGGCGCACGAACCCGTGGCGTTCGGGTTGTCGATCGTGAAGCCCTGCTTCTCGATCGTGTCGACGAAGTCGACGGTGGCACCCACGAGGTAGGGCGCGCTCATCCGGTCGGTGACCACGCTCACACCGTCGAAGTCGGAGACGACGTCACCGTCCATCGAACGGTCGTCGAAGAAGAGCTGGTAGCGCAGGCCGGAACAGCCACCGGGCTGCACGGCCACGCGCAGCTGGAGGCCCTCCTCGCCCTGCTGCTCCAGCAGGCTCTTGACCTTCGCGGCGGCCGCGGAACTGAGGATCAGGCCCTGCGCCGTGGTCTCGCTGCTCTCAACCGACATGTGGTGACTCCCGCGTCTGCGTCGGCCGCTCCCCGGGAACGGCTGTCTGTTTCTGACGTCCTTCTTAGACGCTACCAACACCCGTCCCCCCTTACACATTCCTGGGACGACGCACACCTCCTCCTTCGGACAAAACTCCCTCCCACGGAATAAAGCCCCAACAGCGTGTGTCATCATTAGTCGTCACTTCGACGATAAGGGGGTGTGGCCATGACGACCACCGAGATCGGGCTTCCGCTCTTCGTCCTGGGCAGGGGCGTGGACCCGCACAGCGAGCGCGGTGTCGACTGTCCCGGCGAGTTGCCGGCCGCGTCCGACCCGGCGCTGGTGGAACGCGCCAGGAAGGCGAAGGCGGCGCTCGGCGACAGGGTCTTCGTACTGGGCCACCACTACCAGCGTGACGAGGTCATCCAGTTCGCCGACGTGACCGGCGACTCGTTCAAGCTCGCCAAGGAGGCCGCGGCCCGGCCCGACGCCGAGTACATCGTCTTCTGCGGCGTGCACTTCATGGCCGAGTCCGCCGACATCCTCACCTCCGACTCCCAGAAGGTGGTGCTGCCCGACCTCGCCGCCGGGTGCTCGATGGCCGACATGGCCACCTTCGACCAGGTCGAGGAGTGCTGGGAGGTGCTGGAGGACGCCGGGATCGCCGGTCGCACCGTGCCCGTCACCTACATGAACTCCAGCGCCGACATCAAGGCCTTCTGCGGACGCAACGGCGGCACCGTCTGCACCTCCTCCAACGCCAGGCGCGCCCTGGAGTGGGCCTTCTCCCGCGGGGAGAAGGTGCTCTTCCTTCCCGACCAGCACCTGGGCCGCAACACCGCGGTGCTGGAGATGGGCCTGTCGCCGGGCGACTGCGTCGTCTACAACCCGCACCGGCCGAACGGCGGCCTGACCGCCGAGCAGCTCGCGGGCGCCAAGATGATCCTGTGGAAGGGGCACTGCTCGGTACACGGCCGTTTCAGCGCCGAGTGCGTGGACGACGTCCGCGCGCGCATCCCCGGCGTCAACGTGCTGGTCCACCCCGAGTGCAGGCACGAGGTCGTCACCAAGGCCGATCATGTCGGTTCGACCGAGTACATCATCAAGAAGCTCGAGGCGGCTCCCGCCGGGTCCTCCTGGGCGGTGGGCACCGAGCTGAACCTGGTCAAGCGGCTCGGCGCCATGTTCCCCGACAAGGACGTGACGTTCCTGGACCGGACCGTCTGCTACTGCTCGACGATGAACCGGATCGACCTGCCGCACCTGGTGTGGGCGCTGGAGTCGCTCGCCGCCGGCCAGGTCGTCAACCAGATCACCGTGGACGACGACACCGCCCACTGGGCTCGGGTCGCCCTGGACAGGATGCTGGCGCTGCCCTGACCACGAGGTGGACGGGCCCCGGTGGGTGGTGACCCGCCGGGGCCCGTCGCGTGCCGGGAACCTGTCGCGTACCCGGGATCGGGGGAGCACCGCGTGAGCGGGGCCTAATCCAGCTCGTAGACCACCCTGACGCTGACCGACACGTCCTGGCGGCCGGGGCTGATCGACGCCTTGTCCGCGATCGCGCCGGCGGCGAAGAACGGCCGCGGCGGGGTGACGTTCTCCTCGCTGATCTCCAGCGCACGGCCGAGCCTGCGTCCCGCGAGCCTGGCGTACTGCGCGGCGCGGGTCTTGGCGTCCCTGAAGGCGGCCTCGCGCGCCAGCCTGAGCGGCGCGCGGTTGTCGGAGACCTCGAAGGAGACGCTGTCCAGCCGGACCGCCTCGCCGACCGCGACCGCCGCGTCGATCACGTCGTCCGCGGTTTCCAGGTCCCGCACCACCGCCTCGACCCCCTGCGCGGCCCGGTAGCCGGAGATCGTGGGGTAGTCCTTGTACTGGGGGCCCAGGGACAGCTCGTTGGTCCGCAGGTCCTTGGCCGCGATACCGGCCGCCAGCAACGCCTTCGTCAGCGCGGCGGCGGCGACGCGGGCGGCGGTGAACGCCTCTCCCGCGGTGGAACGGACCACCTCGACACCGGCGTCCAGCTTCATGACGTCGGGGGTGACCGACAGACGTCCCTCGCCCACGATCGTGATCTGTGGCCGATCGTCCTCCCGCACCGTCGCCGTGGAGGGTGCGGAGTCCGCGAGCGCCGTGCCACCGAACAGGCCCACGGAGACGAGTGTGACCGAGACCACTGCCTGAGACATCTTGATCATAGGGGCATGGCACCACGGGGCGGCGGCCTCGGTGGCGAGCCCTCCTGGGGATCTGCCGTGTCTTGGCCCAATCCCGGGACGGGTATTTATCTTCCGCCGGTCAGATCCGGGCGAGCTCCCGCCACCAGCCCAGCAGCCCCGCGTCGCCCTCGACGGCGTAGTCGTCGACGCTGCGCCGCCCCCATACGACCTGGAGCAGGTCCGCCGACGTGGCCGCGCGCACGGTCACGCTCCCCGGCTGCAGGGACCGCCGGTGGTGGAAGCGGTCGGGGTCGAGGGTGATCACCCACCCGGCTCCGGTGTCGGCCTGCAGGGAGATCGTCTCGCCCCCGCCCCTCAGCTCGGCCACCCCCGGATTCCACAGCGCGTACGGCAGGACATCGAGGAACTCCTCGACCCCGTCGGCCGCCACGTCCTCGTCGACCGAGACCGGAACGCCCAGCGCGAGCTCGGCGTCCATCCGGTGCACCAGGGTCTCGTGGAGCATGCGCCTGGACCAGAACCGCACCCGCTGCTCCCCGCCCCAGGCCCACATCGGCGCCTGCGGATCCTGCGACAGCAGCGCCTCGGACAGCAAGGTGGCCCCCGCACCGAGCCAGGCGGGGTAACCACTCGCGTCGGCCGGCAGGCCCATGTCCATCCCGCGGCGGTCGTAGCGCCGCTCGGCCAGGTCGGCGACCATGGTGGCCACCCACCGGTGTATGCCACCGGTGTGGGTGACGAGCCTGGCCAGGTCCCAGCCAGGACAGGTCAGCACGGGAACGGACATGTCGCGCTTCCTCAGGACATCGGCCATCCGGGCGACCTCCGCGGTGGCCGCCGAGACATGCTCGGCGTGGGTCCATTCCCTCATATCAGCCCTCCCGGGTGAAACGCATGAACTGCTTCTCGTACTCCTTGGCATTGGTGGTGGTGGCCAGCACCCGCTGCGACCGCCCCTCGAAGTCGAACACCACGGCCTCGTAGCCGGAACCCTTGCGCCGCCAGCCCGCGATGTGCTCGTCGTCGTACCAGCCGATGAGCCGCTCGGTCTCGAACGGGATCCGGACCTTCGCCGGGGCGTCGGAGTCGGTGGACCAGATGCAGATCTCCTTCTCGCTCTCCTTGCAGTACGTGAGCAGTGACGATCCCGACGGGGAGATGTCGTCGCCCTCGACGGTGATCGGGGTGCCCACGTCCAGCAGGGTCTGCAGCACGGTGCCCTGCAGGTCGTAGAAGCGGATGCGCTGGGTCTTGCCGGTGAGCGCCCAGGTGCCGACGGCGCGGCCGTCACCCCGCCAGAAGTAGCTCCACTTGCCCGCGTCCTTCTCCTTCACCCGGACGATCCTGGCCTTCTTCGTGGCGACATCGATGATCGCGAAGCCGTACTCCTTGCTGGTGTTGTCCACGGCCTCGTACAGCGTCACCAGGCCACGTTTGCCGTCCGGCGACCACTGCGGCAGCGTCGGGTAGACCGGCGCCTTGGTGATCCTGATCTTGCTCGCCGCGCCGGTGCGCTGGTCGATGACCGACACGATCGAGTAGTTCTGCGCGTCGTAGATCCGGTCGGTACCCAGCGCCTGGGTGCCCGCGGCGTTGAGCGTGTAATGGAAGTACTTGTCGTTCTTGGCGAACCGGTTGGTCCCGTACTTCCTGACGTAGAGGGTCTTCTCCCAGTCGAGGCTGTAGGAACTCAGCTTGATCGGGTCCTCGGGGCTCTCATGGAGCGTGATCGAACTACCGGGCAGCTTGATCCTGCTGGTCGCCTGCGGCACCGTCGACGCGTTGGGGGGCGGGGTCGCGTCGGAGGTGGGGGGGCTCGTCTCCTTCGTACCGCCGGTCTGCGGGCTGCCGCTCTGGGTGACGCCCGCCTGGGGGTCGCCCGGCGTCTCGGTGCTGCCGCCGCGCACCGCCAGCACGACGCCCCCGGCCACGAGGGCGGTGGCCAGCAGGCCGCCCACGACCGCGAACCACACCCCGCGCCCGCTCCTGGCGGGAGCGGGCTGTCCCGGATATCCAGGTGATCCGGGGTTCTGGTGCGGGGCGCCGTCATGGGAGGGATGGGGCACGGGACCGCCGTAGGGCTGTGGACCCGGAGGCCCCTGATATCCCTGCTGCGGGTATCCCGGCCCCTGCTGCGGATACTGGGCGTAGCCGTGGGGCTCGGACGGCTGCGTGTAGCCGTGGGACTCGAACGGCTGCGTGTAGCCGTGGGACGCGGACGGCTGGGTGTGGCCACGGGGTTCGGAGTGCTGGAGGTAGCCCCCCGGGCCACCCTGCGGGCCCTGCGCGGGGTATCCCCCTCCGGGACCCCCGTGCTGGGGATACGGCTGCGGCTCCGGGTGATGGGGATAGCCCTGCTGCGCGCGGTCGTCGCCTCCCGGATGCCGCTGCACGTACGCGGTGGGGGCGGGCTCGCTCCCGGCGGGGTAGCCGCCGGGGCCGGGGCCGGTCCGCTGCGCCGCGGCCGCCGAGCCCTCGGCGAGGATGCCGCGGGGCGCGGTGGGCGGTGCGGCGCCGGTCGGCCCGCCCGCGTGGCCGAGCAGCCGCAGCAGCGCCTCGCCCGCCGTGGGCCGCTGGGTGGCGTCCTTGGACAGGCACTGCCCGACCAGGTCGCGCAGCGCCGGATCGGTGATCGCCCCCAGATCGGGTTCCAGGTTCATGATCCGGTTGAAGATCGCAGGCAGGCTGTCCGTACCGAACGGCGGCTGCCCGGTGGCCGCGAAGACCATCGTGCAGCCCCAGGCGAACATGTCGGCGGGTGAGCCCGCGTTCTCCCCCGCCAGCTGCTCGGGGGTCATGTAGGAGGGGGTGCCGATCGCCATCGCGGTCAGCGTGGAGGTGCGGTCGAGCGCCTTGGCGATACCGAAGTCGATCACTCGGGGGCCGTCGGGGGCCAGCAGCACGTTGGAGGGCTTGAAATCGCGATGGACGATTCCCGCCTGGTGGATCGCGACGAGCGCGGTGACCGTGCCGATCGCCAGGCGGTGCAGGGCCGCGCCGTGCCGGGGGCCCTCGGTGGCCAGGACCGCGTCGAGCGTCGGGCCGTCGATGTACTCGCTGACGATGTACGGGCGATGCTGGTCGACCCCGGTGTCGATCACTGCGGCGGTGCAGAAGGGAGCGACCCGCTGGGTCGTGCTGACCTCACGGACGAAACGCTCCATCGCCTCCTCGTCCTGCGCGAGGTCGGCACGGAGCAGCTTGACCGCGACACGGGCACCGGTCGGGGAGACTCCCAGGTAGACCGTTCCCTGGCCACCCTCGCCGAGCCGGGCGGTAAGCCGGTACTCCCGCACGTGCTCGGGATCCCCGGGCCGCAAGGACGCGAGGTCCGCCATGGTCACCCCCTTCTTCCGTGATGAACTTCCGGACCCATTGTGGGGGCAAAGGGTCACAGGACGTGCATCAAACCGCAAGTCGGACGGACCCCAATAGCGCGTTCCAGACGGCCTTCGGAATCCCCGGAAAGGGCGGAATGCCTTGCCGAGAGCCGGAGACGATCTTGGGGAGGAACGGGCCGGACAGGGCCCCGCCCGGCCGGCAGAACGGCTCAGAGGCCGGGCGCGCCCCAGAGGGGGAACCAGCGGCCGAGATCCGGCTCGATCTCCAGCTCACCGCCGATCGCACCGCGTACCTGTAGCTCCAGCGCGTTGTCCCGGCGCCCCGCCTGTCCGGGCAGCGGGGCGAACGGGTAGAAGGTGCCCTGCTTGTAGAGGTAGACCATGGCGAGCCCGCGGCCGTCGGGGGTGGCGAAGGAGACCAGTGAGCAGAGCAGTGAGGGGCCGAAACCCGCCGCCTCAAGGGAGGAGTTGACCGCGTGCAGGTCGGTGACCAGATCGCCGAGCAGGTCGGGCGTGCGGCGGACCAGCAGCCATGTGTAGCCGTAGGAGTCCTTCGACACCTCCACCGGAGGGCCGCCTCCGGCGTCCAGCAGCTGGGTGATGTCACGCTCGAGCGCGGCGAACGCCCCGCCCTCGGCCGAGCGGAAGCAGACCGCCCCCAGCCCGGTCGGCGCCAGATCGGTGGCCGCCTGCAGGGTCACCGCGGCCGAGGGCAGCGCGAACAGCGCGTCCAGGTCGGCCTTGGCCGGTTTACCTCGGCCCAGCAGAGCATCCCACCAGCGCATCCGGTCTCTTCCCCTTCACCGCTTCCACGGAGCGGCGCTCCCGCCGCCCACCGGTAGTCCTGTCACCCGCCCTGCCCGAGCTGGGCGGAGATCCTGCCGAGCTGGTCAAGGCGCTGCTCCAGCGGCGGGTGGGTCGCCAGCAGCGCGCTCAGGCTCGCCTTGCCGGACAGAGCCGGCGCGAAGAAGAAGGCGTTGAACGGCTCAGCCTCGCGCAGGTCCCTCGTCGGGATGCGCGCCATCTCGCCACTGATCTTGACGAGGGCGCTGGACAGGGCCGACGGGCGCTGGGTGAGCAGCGCTCCCGCGCGGTCGGCGGCCAGCTCCCGGTAGCGCGACAGGGCCCGGGTGAGCAGGAAACTGACCGCGTACACCAGGACCGAGACGAGCATGATGATCAGGCCGATCGGCAGTCCGCCCCGGTCGTCGCGCCCGCGTCCCAGGCCGCTGTAGAGCGCGACCCTGGTCATGAGCCCGGCGACTATGCCGAGGAAGGACGCGATCGTCATGACCGCGACGTCCCGGTGCGCCACGTGGGACATCTCATGGGCCAGCACGCCCTCCAGCTCACCGGCGTCGAGCCGGCGCAGCAACCCCGTGGTCACGCAGACCACGGAGTTCTTCTGGTTGCGGCCGGTGGCGAACGCGTTCGGAACATCCGAATCGGCGATCGCCACCCGCGGCTTGGGCATGTCGGCCAGAGCGCACAACCGGTCGATCATGCCGTGCAGCTCCGGCGCCTCCTGCGGGGACACGACACGTCCGTGCATCGCGAACAGCGCGATGCGGTCGGACATGAAGTACTGCACGAGGAGCATGACGCCGGCGATGAGCAGTACCGCGACCGCACGAACGCCCAAAGCGATCAGTACGGCCACGAAGACGACATAGAGCAATCCGAGCAGGAACATGGTGATCACCATGCGCCTGGTCAGGCCCCGGTCCGGGGCGAACCGGGTTTGTACCATATGCCCAGGCTATCCGGGAATCAGGCCCTCGTTGCCGAGCATCTCCCGAACTTCTTCCATGGAAGCGTCAGCCGGGGGCAAAATCAGCTCCGAGGACTCCAGGCTGTCGTCGGGCAGCGCCTTGCCGACATGGCGGACCTTGTCCAGCAGGGCGTGCAACCGGGTACGGAAGACCTCTTCCTCGCCCGCCTCGATGGCGGCCTCCAGCTCGGCGTCCAGGGTGTTGAGCACGTCGAGATCGGCGGGGGCGATGTCGATCTGCCCCTCCCCCATGATGCGGACGATCACAGGCCCTCCCCAGGCTGGCGCAGCTGCTGCGTCTGGTTGGACTGCGGGTGTTGCTGCGGCTGCTGCTGCTGCTGGGCGGGACCGGGCGTGATCGCGCCCTGTGGCCCGGTGCCCTGGCCGAGCTCGGCCTTCATCCGGGCGATCTCCAGCTCCACGTCGTGGCCGCCGCCCATGCGGTCGAGCTCGGCCTGGATGTCGTCGCCACGCTGCCCGCTGAAGTCGTCGAGCGCGCCGCTGGCCAGCAGCTCGTCGATGGCACCCGCGCGGGCCTGCATGGAGGCCGTCTTGTCCTCGGCACGCTGGATCGCCAGGCCGACGTCGCCCATCTCCTCGGAGATGCCGGAGAAGGCCTCGTTGATCCGCGTCTGCGCCTCGGCCGCGGTGTAGGTCGCCTTGATCGTCTCCTTCCTGGTGCGGAAGGAGTCGACCTTGGCCTGCAGCCGGTGGGAGGCCGTGGTGAGCTTCTCCTCCTCGGCCTGCAGGTTGTCGTGCTGCACGCGAAGGTCCGCGATCTGGGTCTGCAGGCTGCCGCGGCGGGTCAGCGCCTCGCGGGCCAGGTCCTCGCGACCGACCCCGAGCGCCTTGCGGCCCTGCTCCTCAAGCTTGCGCGCCTGCGCCTCGATCTGGTTGATCTGAAGCTCCACGCGCTTGCGCGAGGTGGCGACATCCGCCACGCCCCGGCGTACCTTCTGCAACAACTCCAGCTGGCGCTGATATGAGTAGTCCAGGGTTTCGCGAGGATCTTCCATCTTGTCCAACGCGTTGTTCGCCTTGGACCTGAAGATCAGCGAAAGTCTCTTCATCACGCTCATGCGCGTCGGCCGTCCCCTTCTTCAAGTGCGCTTCGGGTCACCCCAAGTGATTCCAGCCCCCCGAAAAGCACCGGAGCCACCATAGGGTTCACCCTACGCATAACGCGCGGGGGCGTCACTAAGTTGCACTCCCGGTAGGCTGACGTTGTGTTCCGACGTACCCAGACCACCGCGGACGACTCCCCCGCCTCCGCTAACGATCCTAAGCCTGCGGGCAAGGGGCGTCCCACACCCAAGCGACGGGACGCCGAAGGCCGTCGCCGGCAGCCGGTGAACGCCCCCAACAACCGTAAAGAGGCCTACAAGCAGCTCCGCGAGCGCCAGGCGAACGACCGCGCCAAGGCGCGCGAGGGGATGCTACGCGGCGACGAACGCTACTACCCCGCCCGCGACAAGGGGCCTGTCAGGAAGTTCGCGCGCGACTGGGTCGACTCCCGCCGCGTCGTGAGCCAGTACTTCCTGCCGTTCTCCCTGCTGATCCTGCTGCTCACCTGGATCCCCTTCCCGACCGACGTCCGCGGTTACGTCTACGTCGCGGTGATCACGATCGGCTGGCCGATCATGATGGTCGGCGTGCTGCTCACCTCGATCTGGGTGTCCTGGAAGGTGAAGAAGCTCGCCGCCGAGAAGTTCCCCGGCGAGAGCCTCAAGGGTGTCGGCTTCTACGCCGCCATGCGCGCGCTGCAGATCCGCAAGCTGCGCTTCCCCCCGCCCACCGTCCTGCCCGGCGGCAGGCCGGTCCCGCCGAAGAAGTAGTTCGCGGCACACCGGCTTTCGAACCCCGTTCCTCCCCCGGAGGGACGGGGTTCTTCGTGTCCCGCCCCGGCGGCAAGAAGTCCCTGCCCGGCTCGCGGGCGAGAGCGACACTCATGCCTTCCCTCCCGAAGCCGGGATCGGCGACGCCCCGGCCTGCCGTGATCACGACTCGACGACGTCCCAGTCCAGCTCGCCGTCGGTCACCGCCGGCTTCCAGTGGCCGACGGATCCGCCGGTCTCCAGGGCGTTCGCGGTCGCCTTCAGCAGACCGTAGTACGAGCGGATCCGGATGCCGCCGGGGGTGAAGCTCATCTGGCCCTCGTGATCGGTACGCCCGACGTCGCGCGCCACGGAGTCGATCACCAGGTGGTCGCCGCTTCCGTTGGCGCCGAACGGGATCATCCGCCCGTCCCACCATTCCGCCCGCGAGCCGATGCCGGTCGCGCCGATGTCCTCCCCGTCCGTCCCGCAGAGCCGTCGCCAGGTGTCGCGGATCCCGCGAACCCCCTGGTTGCGGTTACCGATGAAGCCGAACGGCCAGGTGTCGCCCACGACGCGGGCCCCGTCGTGCCGTAGCAGGGAGGCACGCAGGTCGTCGGGGAAACGCAGGCCCATCTGCGCCTCGGCGACGGCGATCGTACGGGCCCTGGCGGGCCTGCCCAGCGTGCGAAGGCTCTCGGGGGCGTTGGCCGCCAGCCACCTCTCGATGCGGCGCCACTGGTGGTTCACCGCCCTGGTCACCCCGGGGTCGATCGCCCGCACCCTCGGGACCCTCACCTGCGGCCGGCAGTCCGCGTCGGGAACCGCCGCGGGGGACTCGGCCGGCGGCGGGGCGGGGTCGGCCGCGACGGAGTCCGGAACGACCACGACGTCGACCAGGCACGGACCGGTGGCCCGGATCATCGGCCCCTCCTCCGCCGAGTAGCGGATCTCCGGCTCCAGCGCCTGCCCCGTCCTCGGCCCGCATCCGTCCTTCGCATCCGGCGGGCTCCACAGGGCGATTCCCTCGACGGTCCGCGTCCCCTCCGAGAAGACCGCGTTCTCCAGGACCTGGGTGCCGAAGGCGAGCAGGCACAGCCCGACCCCGACGGCGCCCCAGCGGACCAGGCGGCTCCGGACGGCCCCGTCCAGTGGCTCGCGCGGCGGCCGGGGCGCGAACGTCTGCTCAACAGCGGACCGGAAGGCGGAAGGGGGGCCGGGGGCGTACCGCCTGAGGTCCTCCTCGGTGGGGACGCCGAGGAGCGGCGCGGGAGGCCAGCGCGGCGCGTGCCCGGTTCCGGAGGCCGTCTCCTTTGCCGGTGAGCCGATCGCCCCCTTGACCGGGGAGTCGCCCCGGGGGCCGTCCTCCGGTCTCCGCCCCCGGCGGACGACCACCACGACGACCGCCGCCAGCGCCCCGGCGGCCAGCGCCAGCCATACCCTCCGCGAAGTGATCAACCGCAACACGCCCGGCAGGGTATCCCGAATCGGGCACCTACTAATGTCAGAGCATGGAATTCCGCCACCTTGGCCGGAGCGGTCTCATGGTCAGTGAGATCAGCTACGGCAACTGGATCACCCACGGTTCCCAGGTAGAGGAGGACGCCGCCAAGCAGTGCGTACGGGCGGCGCTCGACGAGGGGATCACCACCTTCGACACCGCCGACGTGTACGCGGGCACCAAGGCGGAGGAGGTTCTCGGCCGCGCCCTCGCGGGCGTCCGCCGCGAGTCTCTGGAGATCTTCACCAAGGTCTACTGGCCGACCGGTCAGGGCCCCAACGACCGCGGCCTGTCGCGCAAGCACATCACCGAGTCCCTGCACGGCTCGCTACGCCGTCTGCAGACCGACTACGTCGACCTTTACCAGGCACACCGCTTCGACTACGAGACGCCGCTTGAGGAGACCCTCAAGACCTTCGACGACCTCGTACGCCAGGGCAAGGTCCTCTACATCGGCGTCAGCGAGTGGACCGCCGAGCAGATCGGCCGGGCCCTGAAGATCGCCGACGAGATGGGCTTCGACCGCCTGGTCTCCAACCAGCCCCAGTACTCCATGCTGTGGCGGGTCATCGAGGCAGAGGTCGTGCCGCTGAGCGAGAAGGAGGGCGTCGGCCAGATCGTCTTCTCTCCCATCGCCCAGGGCGTGCTCACCGGCAAGTACCTGCCGGGGCAGCCGCCCCCCGCCGGCTCCCGGGCCACCGACCCCACCGGGGGCAACTTCATCTCCCGGATGCTCAACGACGACGTGCTCACCCGCGTCCAGCGACTGGAGCCGATCGCCGCCGATCTCGGGCTGAGCATGGCCCAGCTCGCGGTGGCCTGGGTGTTGCAGAACCCGAACGTGTCCTCGGCCATCGTCGGCGCCAGCAGGCCCGAGCAGGTCCGCGACAACGTCAGGGCCTCCGGGGTGAGGCTGGACGCCGAGGTGCTCAAGAAGATCGACGACGTCCTCGGCCCGGTCGTCGAGCGCGACCCCGCCAAGACCGTCAGCCCCGAGCGGCGCCCCTAGAGCCTGATCCCGGTCACCACCGGACGGGGAGATCCCCTCGCCCCTTTTCACCGAGGGGCGAGGGACCGGTGCACCACTCGCCGTTCCTCAGTGATCGCCGGTTCACGCCCACCCCTCCGCCGGACGGCCCGCTCGGTGATCCAGCGGGCCCGACGGGCTCTTCCCTCACTCCGGGCGCAGGGACATTCCCTCATACTCGATCTTCTCGTCCTCAAGCAGGGTGACCTTCTCGACCCCCGCCTCCAGCAGCTCACGCCAGTTCTCACCGAGCCACGACTCGGCATCGGCCTGGCTCGGGAACGTGTCGGACGGCGCGACACCCTCGACTACCTCGCCGCCATTCGCGTTTTCATAACGCCAGCGCCACGTCATGCCATAGCTCCTTCTCACGGATCCTGCCAGTGCCGTTCGGCGGCTCAGCGAACCCTACCTCTCCAGGACGCCCCCGAGCGTGGAGGCAGGATCATGGTCTCGCGCCCCGTCGCCCGGCTGTTCCCGGGCTCCCCGTACGCTGCGGAGGTCATCCGCTTCCGCCGGAAGGTGGAGGCTCGCAACTCCTTGAACCCGATGGGAGGCCGGGTGTGAAGGTCCTGATCTCCGGTACCGCGGCTGCGGCGGGCTGGCCGGCCTCGGGCTGCGGGTGCGCCTCCTGCACCCGGGTCGCCCCCGGCCGCCGCCCCACGTCCGTGCTGCTCGGCGACTCCGTGCGGCTGCCGCCCACCGGCCCGCTCCCGCCCGGCTACCGCGCCTCGCCCGGTCCGGACGGCCTCACCGTCACCACCCCCGGCGGCCGGCGCGTCCTTTACGCCCCCACCTCTCCCCCGTACGAGGAGCGAGAGCCCGCCGGTCCGGGAGAGGCGCTGGACCTGGTGCTGCTGGACGTGCTCGACCGGCCGGAACGGCTGGGGGACCTGCGCCGGCGGGGCCTGGTCGGCGAGCGAACGCACGTGCTGGCCGTCGACCTCGACCACCGGGTACCGACGGAGGCGGAGTTGGCCCGGCGGGCAGACCTGTGGGGGGTGCGCGCCGTACCGGATGGCACGGTCCTCGACATCGGCGAGCCCCCGCCACCTCCGGCTTCCCCGCCCCGAAGGACCCTGTTGCTCGGCGGGAGCCGGTCGGGCAAGTCCGTGGAGGCCGAACTGCGGCTGGCGGCCGAACCCGAGGTCCGCTATGTCGCGACCGGGCCGTCCGGCGACGGCGATCCCGAGTGGCTGCGCCGGGTCCGGGCACACCGTGACCGCAGGCCCGCCCACTGGGAGACCACCGAGACCACGGACCTGGCCGGACTGCTGCGGTCCACCGGGACCCCGCTGCTGATCGACGGACTCGGCACCTGGGTCGCCTCCGTCTTCGACGAGTGCGACGCCTGGTCGGGCGGGGACGACCTGGACGCGGTCACGGCCCGGTGCGACGAGCTGGTGGCGGCCTGGCGGCAGACCCGGGCCCGGGTCGTGGCGGTCTCCGACGAGGTCGGCCTCGGCGTGGTGCCCGCCACCGCCAGCGGCCGGATGTTCCGTGACGTCCTCGGCCGCCTGAACCAGCGCCTCGCCGCGGAGTCCGAGGACGTCACCCTCGTCGTCGCCGGCCGTCTCCTTCCCCTTCCCTCCTGAGCCTCCGTTCGACGAGGGAATCCGGGGCCGGCTTCGGCCCCGCTTCTCCCCCTGAGCCCGCGTTCCATGAAAGAACCCCGAGAATCCGGATCGAGGAACACCACCGCCGCTTCTCCCCCTGAGCCCGCGTTCCATGAAAGAACCCCAAGGGTCCGGATCGAGGAACACCACCGACTCCCACTCCGCCTGGCCCTCACCATCTGGGAGTGCCCCGGGCATCCGGGCGGAGGAGGGCTATGATCTGCGGTCATGCCCGCGCCCCCGCCTCCCGACAGGTCGTCGACGTTCGCCGACGGGGTGCGTCTCGCGATCGGCACGCTGAGTGTGTTCCCGGTCCGGCCCGGGGTGGTCGACCGCCGGGCGGGGGGTGTCGCGATGGCGATGGCCCCGCTGGTGGGGGCGGCGCTCGGGGCCGTCGCGGGGCTGGTGCTGGCGCTGGCGCTCTGGCTGGGTATGACGCCGCTTCCGGCATCGGTGCTGGCCGTGGCGGTCCTCGCACTGCTCACCCGAGGGCTGCACCTGGACGGGCTTGCCGATCTCGCCGACGGGCTGGGCAGCGGGAAGCCCGCCGAACGGGCACTGGAGATCATGAAACGGTCCGACATCGGCCCGTTCGGGGTGGTGACCCTGGTCTGCACCCTGCTACTCCAGGTGGCGGCCCTGTCGGAACTCACCTACACGGGGCTGGGCCCGATCGTCCTGGTCACCGCCTGCGCGGCCGGGCGGCTGGCCCTCACCTGGGCCTGCCGAGCGGGTGTCCCCCCGGCCCGCCCCGACGGGCTCGGCGCGATGGTCGCGGGCACCGTGCGACGGAGCGTCGCGGTGGGCATGACCGTGCTGGTGCTCGCGGGGTCGGCCGCGCTGCTCTTCCTGCGTGACGCCGGCGCCCTCGATGCCCGGTCGCCCTCTTCTCCGCTCCTCGGCCCCTATCAGGACAACCACGGGCTCACCTCGGGAATCGACTCGCTCTCCGGCTCCGGGGGAACCGCACTGGCCGGCCTCAGCGACCTTGTTCCCGGACTGGGGAGCCCCTCCACCTCCTGGGGGCTCCCGGCGGCCGTACTCCTCGGGTTGCTGGCGGCCTGGGTGGTGCGGCGCAGAGCGGTGCGCCGGCTCGGCGGCATCACCGGGGATGTGCTGGGAGCCCTGGTCGAGATCACCACCGTCACGGCACTGCTGGTGAGCACGGTACTCGTGAGCTGACCTTCCGGCCTCGTCCGGCCGTGCCAGATCCTGCTGACCTGCCTGATCCGGCGGACCCGACGGGTTTGACCAGAGCAGCCGGATTCGGTGAATCGGGCGGACCTGACAGCGGAGACTCATCGGTGAGGGCACCAGGAGCATTCCTCTCCTCAGATCTCAGCCGGTGGTCTGGGGCTGTGGCTCGATCGGCCAGCGTTTGATCACCAGCGCGAAGACCGCGGCCAGCAGCGCCGAGCCGACCAGCCCGGTGATCCCCGCGACGGCCAGGTTGGGCGGATCGGCCGCGTTACCGACGAGCAGGGTCAGACCTGCGGAGGCGTTCAGGGAGCCGTGCCCGACGACCGCGGGCCAGACGCTCCCTGAGTAGAGACGGAGCCAGCCGAGCAGCGCCCCGAAGACCACGCAGAACACGATGAACATCGGTGCCGCCCACGCACCCAGCTCGGGGTAGTTGTATCCGCGCAGGGTGAGCGGGAAATGCCAGACTCCCCAGATCAGCCCGGAGACCAGGAGCGCCCGCCAGGTGCCGAGCGTCATCAGACGGGGCAGCAGCCAGCCCCGCCACCCCCACTCCTCTCCGAATGCCGCGATCGAGTTGATCAGCGGAGCGACCAGGAGGATCAACACGACCTGTACGGCCGCCAGGACCCCTGGCTCCACCGGGAGCGATCGGCCCGAAGAGGCCGCCGCCAGGCTCTCGCGGAACAGGCTGAGCCCCCACAGGTCGACGGAGAGCAGGCCGAGGGCGGCGCTGAGCGCGATCGCGACGACTACCAGCAGAGGGGTCCCGAACCAGGCCAGCGCGACGAACGCGAGCGTGCGCCCGCGACGCTCCCCCGTCCACAGGCCGGTCCGCCCGGCCCACTCACGCCAGGTGGTGGCGGGTTCTCCAAGCCGCCTGCCCCAAAGCCGGACGGCGAGGACGCCCAGCGTCGGGGTGAACATCATCGCCACCCCGATCGCCGTGAACATGGGCGCACCGATCTGCGCGCCCGTCAGCCAGAGGGGAAGGGCGAACAGCCAGGACAGGCCGAACGTGACGAGCAGAAACAACCACAGATCAGTGGATCGGCGGGGCATGAGACCAACTTCCAATGCTCGGTTTCGGGGGATTCGAGGGATAAGGTCCGCGAAGGTGGAGATCAACGGACTCCGGGACCGGTGGACGCCCTGGCCACGAGGGTGTTCAGCAAGGCGGCGCCATTCTCGGCGTCGTCGATCGAGACGGCGAAGCGACCGCCGGAGACGTAGCCCACCACAAGGCACTCCCCACCGCGGAGCATGACCGTCACAGCCCCCGGCACGCCCCGAATGCCCCACCCTCCGACATTGGACGGGAACAGTTCCTCCGACCAGGCCCGCTCCACTTTCGCGATCGGGATGCGCTTGCGGGGCAGGCGGAGCGGTCCGTAGAAGAGCACGACGCCCTCCTCGGTGACCTGCACCCGCACCGAGCTGAAGGTCACGCCCACCAGGCCCACCAGGCCCGTGATCGTCGCGGGGGTCCAGAGCGTGCCGTCGCCGCCGAGCAGGGCGAACACCGCGAGCCCCATCCCCGCGGCCAGGAAGGAGCCGCCGAGCGCGACGAGCAGGCCGTTACGTAGAGAGGAGACCCATACCGCGCGCCGGCCGGGGCCGAGCGGGACCCGGCGCGGAGGAGTCGCTTTCGGCTCCGGGATATCGTCGGGCCCCGGACGGGCCGCCAGCACACCGAGCCAGCCGCCCAGCAGCAGCGCCGCGACCACGAGCGGCGCGCTCCACCCCAGGTGACCTGCCTGTCCCCAGTCGGGGGCGTCGAGGTTGGCCGACAGCGTGATCGCCTGCAACGCCAGGAAGAACGGGCCGATGCCGCCCAGCACGGCACCGAGCGCCATGCGGCTCGCCCTGCGCCTGAGCATCCCGGCGTTGGCGAGCGCGAAGGCACAGCAGACCCCCGAGATCAGCACCCACAGGCCGGCCTGGAACAGCACCGAGGCGGTGAACGGCATCGAGCCGTCGGGGACGCCGGACGGGCCCCAGTGCGTGGCGATCGGATCGGGCAGCCGGTCTCGCAGCGTCAGCGGCGCGGCGATCAGGACGGCGGCCACCAGCACGGACCAGCCGGCCGCCGCGGAAAGGAATCGAGCTCGCAGGCCCACGTCGGTCGCTCCTTCGAAGAACCGGGCTCCAGACCCGGTCATGACAGTTCCCTGATGAGCTCGATGACGTCGTCATGGCGGTAGCCGTACTGGACCGCCTCGGCGAGCAGGGAGCGCAGCTTCTCCTCGATGACACTGCGCGGGTTGGGGCGGCTGAGCACGCTCACGCCGCGGCCTCGACGGAACTCCAGCACCCCCTCGTCACGCAGATCCCGCAGGGCACGCAGCACCGTGTTGGCGTTGATGCCCAGCGCGGCGGCCAGATCGCGCGCCGGCGGGAGCCGGTCTCCCCGGGCGTAGGACCCCTCGGCGACGGCACGCCTGATCGCCTCGGCGACCTGCTCGTGCAGTGGCCGAGGATCGTTCATATCCAGGGTGAGCAACATAGTGCTAGCGACATTAGCACCATCCCTCTCGATGGTGCCACTCCCGATAGCACCATCGGACGACGCGATTCGTAGGACGAACCCTCGTTTATGAGTACTGCGCAAGCCCGACTAGCATCGGCTTGTGTGACCACTGTGCGGCTGACCCCAACTGACAATGCTGTCTCGTTCGATACCGACGCACTGGTCGTCGGCGTCCATACCGGACCGGACGGCCTGCTCCCCGCTCCCGGGACCGACGGCCTCGATCAGGCTCTCGGCGGCAGGCTCACCGCCACGCTCGGCAGTGTGGGCGCCAAGGGGAAGCCCGGCGAGATCTCCAAGATCCCCACTTTCGGCGCGCTGACCGCACCCCTGCTGGTCGTCGTCGGCCTGGGCGACGTCCCCGAGAACGGCTACGACGCCGAGGCCCTGCGCCGTGCCGCGGGCACCGCGGTCCGCGCCCTGGCCGGCACCGGCCGGGTGGCGCTGGCCCTGCCCACCGCGAGCGCCGAGCACGCCGGCGCCGTCGCCCTGGGCGGCCTGCTCGGCGCGTACTCCTTCACCAGGTACCGGACCGCCGACGAGCCGAGCGCCCCGGTGGCCGAGCTGGCCGTGCTGACCGACGCCGAGGGCGCCGAGGCCGCGGTCGGGCGCGCCGGCACGCTGGCCGAGTCGGTCTCGCTCGTCCGTGACCTGGTCAACACCCCGCCTTCCGACCTGTGGCCCGCGCGCTTCGCCGAGATCGCCGAGCAGGTGGGCGGCGAGGCCGGCCTGTCGGTCGAGGTCCTGGACGAGAAGGCGCTCAAGGAGGGCGGCTACGGCGGCATCGTCGCCGTCGGCCAGGGATCGGCGAACCCGCCCCGCCTGGTACGCCTCGCCTACAGCCACCCCGAGGCCGAAAAGAAGCTCGCCTACGTCGGCAAGGGCATCACCTTCGACTCGGGCGGCCTGTCGCTCAAGCCGTCGGCCGCGATGGAATGGATGAAGTCAGACATGGGCGGCGCGGGCGCCGTCCTCGGCGCGATGCTCGCGATCGCGAGGCTGGGCCTGAAGGTCAACGCGGTCGGCTACCTCTGCCTGGCCGAGAACATGCCGAGCGGCACCGCGCAGCGCCCCTCCGACGTGTTCACCAGCTTCGCGGGCAAGACGGTCGAGGTGCTCGACACCGACGCCGAAGGCCGCCTGGTCCTGATCGACGGCATCGCCCGCGCCGGTCAGGACGACCCCGACGTGATCGTCGACGTCGCCACGCTCACCGGCGCGCAGATCGTCGCGCTGGGCTGGCGGACGGCGGGCGTCATGGCCAACGACGACGACCTCCGGGCCGAGATCGTCGCGACGGCGGGCGCGCAGGGCGAGGCCGCGTGGCCCATGCCCCTGCCCGACGAGCTCCGCAAGGGGCTCGACTCGCCCGTGGCCGACATCGCCAACCTGCACCCCGAGCGTTTCGGCGGGATGCTCACGGCGGCGATCTTCCTGCGGGAATTCGTGCCGGACGGTGTCCGTTGGGCACACATTGACATGGCCGGTCCCGCCTTCAACAAGGGAGAGCCGCACGGCTACACGCCGAAGGGCGGTACCGGGGCGGTCACCCGGACGCTCGTCGGCCTGGCCGAGCGCTACGCGACCGGGTCCGCCCAGGCGTCGGCGTAGCCGCGCATGCGGGTCACAAGCAACACAGACAGATGAAAAGATGCGGTTGTCGGTGCCGGGCCAAGGGCGGGCACCGACTGGGCGCCGAGCCGGGTCAGGCGGCGGCGTGGATGCGATCGAGGATCCGCGCGGCCGGCCAGGGCACGGAAGGGGCGCGACCGTGAACACGGTATTCCAATCCGACAAGGAGCTTTCCTGTGGCTGATGGCAGCGGCCCCTACGACATCGTCGTCCTGGGTGGCGGTAGCGGCGGGTATGCCTGCGCTCTGCGGGCGGCCGAGCTGGGCAAGACGGTCGCGCTGATCGAGAGAGACAAGATCGGCGGCACCTGCCTGCACCGGGGGTGCATTCCCACCAAGGCGCTTCTGCACTCCGCGGAGGTCGCCGACGAGACGCGGGAAAGCGCGACCTACGGCGTCAAGGCCCGTTTCGAGGGCATCGACGTGCCCGCGGTCCACGCGTTCAAGGACAAGATCGTCAATCGCGCCTGGAAGGGCGTGCAGGGCCTTCTCAAGAGCAAGGGCATCACGATCATCGAGGGTGAGGGCCGTCTCGCGGGCCCGAACCGGGTGTCCGTGGGCTCCGAGATCTACGAGGGCCGCAACATCGTGCTGGCGACCGGCTCCGCGCCCAGGTCCCTTCCCGGCCTGGAGATCGACGGCGAGCGTGTCATCACCAGCGAGCACGCGCTCAAGCTCGACCGGGTGCCCACCTCCGTGGTCGTCCTGGGCGGCGGCGTCATCGGCGTGGAGTTCGCCAGCGTCTGGCGCTCCTTCGGCGCCGAGGTGACGATCGTCGAGGCCCTGCCGCACCTGCTGCCGCTGGAGGAGGAGTCGAGCTCCAAGCTGCTCGAGCGCTCCTTCCGCCGCCGCGGCATCAAGCAGGAGCTGGGCGTCTTCTTCGAGGGCGTCAAGACCACCGACACCGGCGTGGTCGTCAGCCTGGCCAACGGCAAGACCCTGGACGCCGAGCTGCTGCTCGTCGCGGTCGGCCGCGGCGCGGTCTCCGCGGGCATGGGCTTCGAGGAGGCGGGTGTCGCCATCGAGCGCGGCACCGTCACCGTGAACGAGTTCTGCCAGACCAGCGTGCCCGGCGTGTACGCGGTCGGCGACCTCATCCCGACCCTGCAGCTCGCCCACGCGGGCTTCGCCGAGGGCATCCTGGTGGCCGAGCACATCGCGGGGCTGAACCCCGTGCCGATCGACTACGACGGCGTGCCGCGGATCACCTACTCCGATCCCGAGGTCGCCTCGGTGGGCATCACCTCCGCCCAGGCCAGGGAGCGCGGTCACGAGATCGTCGAGTTCACCTACGACCTCGCGGGCAACCCCAAGAGCCAGATCCTGCAGACGCAGGGCGCTGTCAAGATCATCTCGGCGAAGGACGGCCCGGTGCTCGGCGTGCACATGGTCGGCCGTCGCATCGGCGAGCTCGTGACCGAGGGGCAGCTGATCTACAACTGGGAGGCCCTGCCCTCCGAGGTCGCCCAGCTCATCCACGCCCACCCGACCCAGTCCGAGGCCGTCGGCGAGGCGATGCTGGCGCTGGCCGGCAAGCCGCTCCACGTCCACAACTAACGTAAGCCCTCACTCGGAACGCGAGAGAAGACACCAATGCCGAAGTCCGTACAGATGCCCCAGCTCGGTGAGAGCGTCACGGAGGGCACCGTCACCCGTTGGCTGAAGAAGGAGGGCGAGCGCGTCGAGGCCGACGAGCCGCTTCTCGAAGTCTCCACCGACAAGGTCGACACCGAGATCCCGTCTCCGGCCGCGGGCATCCTCACGAAGATCGTGGTGGCCGAGGACGAGACAGTCGAGGTCGGCGCCGAGCTCGCCGTCATCGACGAGAACGGCACCGAGGGCGCCGCCCCGGCGCAGGAGGCGGCCCCCGAGCCGGAGCCCGAGCCCGAGCCGGTCCCCCAGCAGCAGGCACAGCCGGTCTCCTCGATCCCGCAGCCCGCCCCGCAGGCCCCCGCCCCGGCGCAGGCCCCCGTTCCCGCCCCGGCCCCGGCACCGGCACCGGCCCTCCAGGTCGTCCAGACCTCCCCGGCCGCGCCGCCGTCCCCGATCGCGACGGCACCGGCCGCCGAGCCCGCCGGTGAGAGCCCGTACGTCACCCCGCTGGTGCGCAAGCTCGCCAGCGAGCACGGCGTCGACCTCGACTCGCTGAACGGCACCGGCGTCGGCGGTCGCATCCGCAAGCAGGACGTGCTGGAAGCGGCCCGCGACCAGCGCGAGCGGGCCGCGGCGGCCCAGGCCCCGGCCCCGCAGGCCGCCGCCCAGGCTCCGGCGGCCGCCCCCGCGCAGGCTCCCGAGCCGGTCGCGGTGGACACCACGCTGCGCGGGCGCACCGAGAAGATGTCGCGGCTGCGCCAGACCATCGCCAAGCGCATGGTCGAGTCGCTGCAGGTCTCGGCCCAGCTCACCACCGTGGTCGAGGTCGACGTCACCAAGATCGCGCAGCTGCGCGACCGCGCGAAGGCCGAGTTCCAGCGGCGTGAGGGCGTCAAGCTCTCGTTCATGCCGTTCTTCGCCCTCGCCACGATCGAGGCGCTCAAGCAGCACCCGAAGCTGAACGCCACGATCAACAGCGAGACCAACGAGGTCACCTACTTCGACGCCGAGCACCTGGCCTTCGCGACGGACACCGAGCGCGGCCTGATCGTCCCGGTGATCAAGGACGCGGGCGACCTCAACATCGCCGGGCTGGCCCGTAAGATCGCCGATCTGGCCGAGCGCACCCGCACCAACAAGGTGAGCCCGGACGAGCTCGGCGGCGGCACGTTCACGCTGACCAACACCGGCAGCCGGGGCGCGCTGTTCGACACGCCGATACTCAACCAGCCGCAGGTCGGCATGCTGGGCACCGGCGCGGTCGTCAAGCGCCCGGTCGTCCTGGACACCGCCGAGGGCGAGGTCATCGCCGTCCGCTCGATGGTCTACCTCGCGCTCAGCTACGACCACCGCCTGGTCGACGGCGCCGACGCCGCCCGCTTCCTGACGACGATCAAGCGTCGCCTGGAGGAGGGCCGTTTCGAGAACCAGCTGGGCCTCAACGCCTAGTCACCGTTCCGCCTCCCCGGGCCGGTCCGCTCTCCGCGGACCGGCCCGGTCCGTTCTCGTCATCTTCACGGGTGTCTTTCGGGTATGAGCGGGATACGCCGGAGATCCGGCGTCCGGCCGGCGGCGGACAGGCTGTTGACGGCCGTTTCCAGCCGCCGCTACCGAGCAGCGGGAGAGAGCCTCATGGCGAGGACGGCGGCGACGAGCGAGAGCGCCCCGGTCGGCTCCATCACCTGGGACAGGGCTAGGGAGGTGCCCCCCGAAGTTTCCCTTGCCGCCGCGCAGTGCCCAGTCCACGTGCTCCTCTCTGTGCTTCTTTCTCTCTCCGGCACGCCGGACGGCACATCCCGACGCATCCGGTGACCCCGGCCTCCCGAAGATCGCAGGGGAGGTCGACTAGATTGGACAACATGGCGATCATCGTGACCGGGTCCTCTGGCCTGCTTGGATCGGCTCTGGTCAAGGCTCTGCGGGCCGACGACACCCGGGTGGTCAGGTTGGTACGGCGGGCGCCGCAGGGCGTCGACGAGGCGTTCTGGAACCCGGGCAAAGGGCTCATCGACCCGGCGGCCCTGCAGGGCGCGCGGGCCGTGGTCCATCTCGCCGGGGCGGGGATCGGCGACCGGCGCTGGAGCGACGACGTCAAGCGCGAACTGGTCCGCAGCCGGGTCGAGGGGACCAGGACGCTGGTGAAAGCGCTGATGGAGCTGCCGGACAGGCCCCCGACGCTGCTGTCGGCGTCCGCGATCGGCTACTACGGGGACACCGGGGACCGCGAGGTGGACGAGACGGCCCCACCGGGCGAGGGATTCCTCTCGCGGGAGGTGGTGGTGCCCTGGGAGGCCGAGACGGTACCCGCAGAGGAGGCGGGCATCCGGGTGGCCCGGCTCCGTACCGGCCTGGTGCTGAGCGGCGCGGGCGGCATGCTGGCGAAGATCCTGCCGATCTTCAAGCTGGGGCTGGGAGCGCCCCTGGGCTCGGGAGAGCAGTACTGGTCATGGATATCGATCGACGACTGGGTGCACGCCGTACTGCACATCCTGGGCGACCCGGAGATCTCGGGCCCGGTCAACCTCACCGCGCCGCAGCCGGTCACCAACGCGGAGTTCACCAGGACGCTCGGGAAGGCCCTGCACCGGCCCACCATGCCGCTCGCCGTACCCGGATTCGCGCTGCGCACGGCCATCGGGGGGTTCGCGGAGGAGGGGGTGCTGACCGGGCAGCGGGTGCTGCCCCGGCGCCTTCTGGAGTCTGGTTACACGTTCCGGCATACGCGCCTCAGTGAGGCGCTGGCCGCCGTACTCTAGGGTCCCTGTTTCCGCCAAAGCCGTCGAAGAGGTCATGTATGCGTAGTTCTGGGCAGTCTCACATCCTTGCCATCGGAGGCGGTTCGTTCCGCCCGTCCGAGCGCTACGGGTTCATAGAGGCGAGCGCGCTGCTGCGGTACGCCCTCGACCTGACCGGCCAGGACCGGCCGAAGCTGGGCCTGCTCGCCACCGCCACCGGCGACGACGCCGACTGGCTGCTGAAGATGTACGGCGCCTTCCGCGAGTGGGACGTCGAGGTCAGCCACCTGACCATGTTCCCGATGCCCAACGTCGAGGATCCGCGCGAGTGGGTGCTCAGCCAGGACGTCATCTACGTCAGCGGCGGCAGCGTGGCCAACCTGGCGGCCCTGTGGCGGCTGCACGGCCTGGACGAGATCTTCGAGGAGGCGTGGCGGGCCGGCGTGGTGCTGAGCGGCCAGAGCGCCGGGGCGCTCTGCTGGCACGTGGGCGGCAATACCGACTCCTTCGGCCCGGCCCTGCGGGTGTGGTCCGACGGCCTGGGCCTGCTGCCCCACTCGTGCGGCGTCCACTACGACTCCGACCCGCAGCGCCGCGCGCTGCTGCACGAGGCGGTGGCCTCGGGCGAGCTGCCGGGGGGCTACGCGGCGGACGAGGGCGTGGCGCTGCACTACGTGGGCACCGAGTTCATCCAGGCCGTCAGCGTGCAGCCGGGCGCCTACGCCTACAAGGTCGAGCACGACGGGGCGGGCGGGGCCAAGGAGTTCCGCATCGAGCCTCGGCTTCTCACGTCGTGACCACGAACGGGTCAACTACTCTTGAGACGTGAGTGACCTGGCAATCGTCCGTCTTGGCGTTGACTTCCCCTATGAGCAGGCCTGGGATCTTCAGCGGCGCATCCACGCACGCCGCGTGGCCGAGGAGATTCCCGACACCTGCCTGATGCTCGAGCACGCGCCGGTCTACACGGCGGGAAAACGAACCGCGCCGCACGAGCGGCCCTCCGACGGCACTCCCGTCGTCGAGGTCGACCGGGGCGGCCGGATCACCTGGCACGGTCCCGGCCAGCTGGTCGGCTACCCGATCGTCAGGCTCGGCGGCCCGCTCGACGTGAACGCCTACGTGAGGCTCCTGGAGGAGACCCTGGTGGCCGTCTGCGCCGACTTCGGGGTGCAGGCGGGCCGAGTCCAGGGGCGTGGCGGCGTCTGGGTGGCCGGAGACCCCTCGCACGGCCTGCCGGACAGGAAGGTCGGGGCCATCGGCATCCGGGTCTCGAGCGGCGTCACGATGCACGGGTTCGCGCTCAACTGCTCCAACGACCCGAGCTGGTACAACCGGATCGTCCCGTGCGGCATCAGCGACGCCGGGGTCTCCTCGCTGTCCGCCGAGACCGGCCGGCGGATCGTGGTCGACGAGGTCCTGCCGTACGCCGAGAAGCACCTGGCGGAGGCGCTCGGCGCGCGGGCCTTCGAGTTGCCCGAGGAAGACCTGTTCCGGCGCTGAACCCCCGGGGCCTCGCGGCTCGCGGTGGGACATAAGCTGGACAGGTGAGCGAGCGTGATGACATTTACCCCACCTCGACGTGTAACACCTCGGTCCCTCGACCGACGAAGGAGCTCGCATGACCGTCGCACCCGAAGGGCGCAAGCTCCTCCGTCTGGAGGTCCGCAACGCCGAGACCCCCATCGAGAAGAAGCCCGAATGGATCAAGACCAGGTTCAGGACGGGCCCGAACCACACCGAGCTGCGGGCGCTGGTCAAACGCGAAGGGCTGCACACGGTCTGTCAGGAGGCCGGATGCCCCAACATCTCCGAGTGCTGGGAGGACCGCGAGGCCACCTTCCTCATCGGCGGCGACCAGTGCACCCGGCGGTGTGACTTCTGCCAGATCGACACCGGCAAGCCCAAGGCGTACGACACCGACGAGCCGCGCCGCGTGGCCGACTCGGTGCGGCAGATGGGCCTCAACTACGCGACCGTGACCGGTGTCGCCCGCGACGACCTGCCCGACGGCGGCGCGTGGCTGTACGCGGAGACCGCGCGGCAGATCCACACGCTGCTGCCCGGCTGCGGCGTCGAGCTGCTGGTGCCCGACTTCAACGGCGACCAGGCCCAGCTGGAGGAGGTCTTCTCCGCCAGGCCCGAGGTGTTCGCGCACAACGTCGAGACCGTGCCGCGGATCTTCAAGCGCATCCGGCCCGCCTTCCGTTACGAGCGCTCCCTGGAAGTGATCACCAAGGCCCGCCAGGCCGGCCTGGTGACCAAGTCCAACCTGATCCTCGGCATGGGCGAGGATCGCGAGGAGGTCGTCCAGGCCATGCGCGACCTGCACGAGGCCGGGTGCGACCTGCTCACCGTGACCCAGTACCTGCGGCCCACCCCGCGCCACCACCCCGTCGACCGCTGGGTGAAGCCGGAGGAGTTCGTGGAGCTGGGCAAGGAGGCGGAGGCCATCGGTTTCGCCGGGGTCCTGTCGGGGCCGCTGGTTCGCTCCTCCTACCGGGCGGGCCGCCTGTACAAGCAGGCGGTCGAGGCCCGCCAGCACGCCTGAGCGGCCCGGCCTCACAGGCTGTGGAAACCGGAGGGACCCCGCTCGCGAGCGGGGTCCCTCCGGCGTGACCGGGTAATCCAGGTAAAAGTCGGCAGGATCGTTTCTCCCAGCGGTACCGGCCTTTCCGGCACTCCGCGGCCTTGGGCCCCGGTGCCGGAACCGGCACCGGGCAGGTCACGTTTTCACTTCTTGAGCCATGGATTTGTATCCTTCAGAACATGGCCAAGAAGCCCGAAGACTCAGAGCGCCCGGGGCGCATCAAGCAACTCCGTATGATCGCGAAGATCATCAAGGAGGCCAACCCCAAGGGGATGCCGATCGTCTACGCCTCGGCGCTGGGCACGCTCGCGCTGTTCGTGGTGATCGGCCTGGTCACGGGCTGGTTCTGGTACCTGCTCTTCATCGGGATCCTGCTGGCCCTGACCGTCGGGCTGGTGGTGTTCGGCCAGCTCGCCCAGAAGGCGCAGTACTCCATGCTGCACGGGCAGGTCGGCGCCGCCGCCGCGATCCTGCAGGGCATGCGCGGCAACTGGGAGGTCACCCCGGCCGTCGCGGTCACCCGCGACCAGGACATCGTGCACCGCGTGGTCGGCTACCCAGGCATCATCCTGGTCTCGGAGGGGCCGGGCAGCCGGGTGCAGAAGATGCTGGTCGCCGAGAAGAAGCGCGTCCAGCGAGTCGCGCTGGACGTGCCCGTCTACGACATCCAGTCCGGTGACGGCGAGGGGCAGATCCCGCTGGCCAAGCTGCAGCGGCACCTGATGAAGCTGCCCCGCAACCTCAAGAAGCCCGCCCTGTACGAGATCAACAACCGGCTGAAGGCCCTGCCGCAGACGCTGCCGATGCCCAAGGGCCCGCTGCCGCGCGGCGCGAAGATGCCCCGCCCGAAGATGCGCTGATGGGCTCCGCCGGGGTGGGCCGCCACCGGGTGGACGCCGCGGCCACCTCCCGGGCCAACCGCGGCTGGTGGGACGGCGCCGCCGACGAGTACCAGGCCGAGCACGGGGAGTTCCTGCGCGACTCCGGGTTCGTCTGGTGTCCCGAGGGGCTGGACGAGGCCGACGCCCGTCTACTGGGCGATGTCGCGGGCAAGGACGTGCTGGAGATCGGCTGCGGTGCCGGGCAGTGCGGACGCTGGCTGGCCGGCCAGGGCGCCAGGGTCGCCGCCTTCGACCTGTCCTTCCGCCAGCTTCAGCATTCGCGCCGGATCGACCTGGACGCGGGCGCCGCGCTCCCCGTGGTCCAGGCGGACGCCGAGGTCCTGCCCTTCGCCGACGGGGCGTTCGACCTGGCCTGCTCGGCCTACGGCGCGCTGCCGTTCGTGGCCGACGCCGGAGCCGTCCTCGCCGAGGTCCGCCGGGTGCTGCGCCCCGGGGGCCGCCTGGTCTTCTCGGTGAGCCACCCCGTCCGCTGGGCCTTCCCCGACGACCCCGGTCCCGCCGGGCTGACCTCCGACCGCTCCTACTTCGACCGCTCCGCGTATGTGGAGATCGGCGAGGACGGGCGTCCGTCCTACGTCGAGCACCATCGCACGATGGCCGACTGGGTCCACCTCATCACCGCCTCCGGGCTGGTGCTGCGGCACCTGACCGAGCCCGAGTGGCCGCCGGGCCACGACCGCGAGTGGGGCGGCTGGAGCCCGCTGCGCGGCCGCCACCTGCCCGGCACCGCGATCTTCACCTGCGCCCGGTAGACGCGCACCCGGCGGCCGGGGCGGCACCCGTGTGCCCGCGACACGGATGGCACCCCGGCCTCCTTTCCCGCACGCCGGAGATCGTCACAGGTCGGCTGCCAGGTGAGAGCCAATGCTGCGGGCGGTCGTCCCGGACCGGCCGGGAACGCGGGCCTAGCGGCCGGCGTTCATGACGATCCGGCCGATCTCGTCGAAGGTGCCGAAGTCACCGCCGGAGACCAGGTTCTTGGTCATGGCGATCGCGATCCCGGTGGCCGTGTCGGCGTAGGCGGCCGAGCCACCGCTGCCCGCCATCCCGAACAGGGTGGGGGCGTCGAGCAGTTCGGTGGCGCCGATGGCGTACCCGAGGGATCTGGTGACCGGAGTGCCGGTGACCTCGTCCACCCCGGTGATCGCCACCTCGGTGATCTCTCGCAGCCGTTCCGGCGAGACGAGCCTGACGCCGTCCACCTCGCCCAGCAGGGCGGCGTACATGCGGGCCACGGCACGGGCGGACATGGTGCCGCCCGCCGGGATGTCGGAGGTCAGCACGTCGGCGCGGTTGCCGAAACCGGCATCCGGCATCGCCGCCATCGGCGCCGCCGTGTAGCCGTCCACCACCCTGAAGAACGGTATGTCGGCGAACATCTCCGCGGACATCTCGAAGTCGCTCGGCGCGTCCTCCAGCCGGGCCAGCCTGCCCAGCTCGGATTCCGGGACGCCGAAGAACAGCTCACCGGCCACCCCGAGCGGCCCGGCGACCTCCTCCCGCAGGACCTGCGAGATCGGCCTGCCGGTGCTCCGGCGGACGATCTCCCCGATGAGGTAACCGAACGACTGGGGGTGGTAGCCGGTCCTGGTGCCCGGCTCCCACCAGGGCTTGGCATCGGCGATCGCCGCGCACATCCCGTCCCAGTCGCACAGGTCCTCGGGCGTGGTCCCGGCGGGCACGCCGGGCACGCCCGTCGAGTGGGTCAGGGCGTGCCGCACCGTCGCACGTTCCTTGCCATGGGCGCCGAACTCAGGCCACAGCTCGGCGATCGGCGTGTCGTAGCCGAGAACGCCCCGCTCCACGAGCACGTGCACCACGGTCGAGGTGACGCCCTTGCCGGTCGAGGCGCTGTAGAACGGCGTGTCCGGCGTGACGGGACGCCCGGTGGCCGGGTCGGCGACACCCGCGACGACGTCGACCACCAGTTCGCCGTGCCGGTACACGGCGACCTGCAGGCCCCGCTCGGTCCCGGACTCCACGAGCCTGTCGGCCGCCTCCTGGACCCGCTTCTGCATATCGTTCATGATCTTCCCTTCCGTGATCCAGCGTGTGACCGTTACGACGGCCGGAGGCGGCAAAAGGAATCGCTCCGGGAAGTTGGTTCTCGGAAGTCCGAGCCCGGGACTCAGCGGCGCCCGGGCCTCCGGGAGATCGCGAGCAGGACGGCGGGTTCCCGCCCCGGATTGTGCAGGGCTCGCACCGGCAGCCCGTCCAGCCACAGCACGTCGCCGCACCGGAAGGCCAGGCGATCACCGTCGGAGCAGACGAGCTCGATCCGTCCGCGCTCAAGCAGGACGATCGCGTCCCGCCATTCGGCTCCGGCCCGGTCCAGCGAGCCGCCGGGCTCGACGACGACCGTCCGTACCCGGAACGACGGTCCGAACCGCCCGGCCAAGGAGGGGGGCGGGTCCTCGCCGGTGCCCGTCACAGCGTCGAGGGGAGGCCGAACGCCGGGAAGACCTCGGCGCCGAAGGTGGTGATCTGGGTCACCAGCCCGCCCTCGACCCGCAGGACGCCGAGCCACGAACCCTGGTACTCGGACTCGCCCGGACGCCTGAGGTAGGCCGCCGCGGCGGGTTGCCGGTTGGCGCGGGTGGGCAGGACGCGCCAGTCACCCCACGCCTCGGGGCCGATCATCGCCGGGCGCCACGCCTCGACGATCGCCTCCCCGCCCAGGATCCAGATCGGGGCCGGCGGCATCGCCTGCCAGGCGTCCGCGCGCAGCACCCCGGCCAGGACCTCGGGATCCGCCTGCTCGACGGCGTCCATGTAGCGTCGCAGCGCCGCGCGTTCCTCCTCGGTCGGATCCGAGGAGGGCGCCCACTCCAGGCGCTGTGCGGGCAGGTGCTCCCGCATCGTCGACCGGGCCCGCTGCAGGGCGCTCTTCACCGCCGCGACGCTCACCTCCAGCAGCGCGGCGGCCTCCTGCGCCGGCCAGCCGAGCACATCGCGCAGGATCAGCACCACCCGCTGCCGGGGAGGCAGGTGCTGGATGGCGACCAGGAACGCCAGCTCGATCGTCTCCTTGGCGACCACCTCGGCGTCCGGCTCGGCGCCGACGGGGGCGGGCGGCTCCAGGAGCCGGTCCGGGTACGGGCCCAACCAGAAGACCTCGGTCGGCGACGGTGCGGACACGCCTGGAGTGGCCAGCACCGGCGCTTCACGCGGGCGTGGGCGGCGCGGGTGGCGGTCGAGGAAGTCCAGGCAGGCGTTGGTCGCGATCCGGTAGAGCCAGGCCCTGAAGGTCGAGCGCCCCTGGAAGCTCTCCCGCTTGCGCCAGGCGCGCAGGAACGTCTCCTGCACCAGGTCCTCCGACTCCTCGAAGGAGCCGAGCATCCGGTAGCAGTGCACCCGCAGCTCCCGCCGGTACCTCTCGACGAGCGTGCCGAACGCCGGCTCGTCACCCGCCAGCGCGGCGGCCAGGACCGCGCTCTCCTCCGGATCCGCCTCTTCCTTGATCACAACGACATCTCTCCCATACCGCGGCCCGCCCGGCGCGGGCGCCCACCGTTATGACGGCCGCCGGAGGGAAAAGGAATCGGCTGCGGGCGTGGGGACGCCTCAGAGGCGTACGGCCACGGTGTTCGCCGCGCGGTCGTGCAGGCCCCGCTGGTCGCGGTCCCAGATGAGGGCGGGCAGGGCCAGGCAGAGCAGAACGGTCCGTACCAGCACGGAGACGAACCCGGGGCGGCCGCCGCCGAGCGCGGCGACCCTGATGCCGAACAGGCGCATCCCGAAGGTCATCCCCATGGTGCCCACCAGCAGGAGGTATTCGGCGGCCAGGACCAGGATCGGGACCCAGGCCGAATGAGTGGGGTCGATCCGCAGGAGCCCCTGGGTGATGGCCCAGGTGCAGATCAGCCAGTCGACCACGATGGCGCCGAGCCTGCGGCCGAATCCGGCCACCGAGCCGCTGCCCTCCGCGGGCAGCCCGAGCCGCTCCCCCGGATAACCGAGGTCGACTCCGGCCGACCTGACGCCACCGAGCCAGGTCTGGGTCCAACGCGGCTGCTTGCTGCTCATGCCCCAACGGTAGCCGCCCCGGGTACCGCCCCCGTACTCGCCCGGACCGGCTGGCGAGACAGGGCGAAAGCCATAGATCATATGTGTCGGCATCTCAACAAGCACATTCCCCCCGGAGCCCCCGTGCCTGACAACGACGACATCGACGAGCGGTTCAAGACGCTCACGGCTCAGATCAGCGTGCGGGAACGCAAGCGGATGACCAAGATCGCCGAACAGGAGTGGGCACGGCAGCCCCGCCTCAGGCGTCGCCGCAGGCGGCGGTGGGCCGCGGTCGCGGTGGCCGTCCTGGTGGCGGCGGCCGGGGGATTCGTCGTCTACCGGCCCGAAGCCGTCGAGCAGGTCCGCGCCGCTGTCCTCGCGGACTTCGGCATCGACCCGTCCGCCGATCCGACGGCTGGGCGGAGCGCCGAGCCGGCCCCGGTGGAGTCGGTGAAGGTCTCCCCCTTCGACGGCTCACCGGCCCAGAAGTACGCCAACGGTGTAAAGGGACTGGTCATGCCGGAGCCCAGGGCGATCGGCGGGCTGAGCCGCAAGGAGGTTGCCGCGGCCGTGCGGCACGCGAAAGAGCTCCTGGTGGCCTCGCACCTGGACCGGAAAGTGCTGCTGGGCGGCAGACCGAACAAGCTGATCCGGCTGCTGGACCCCGAGCAGCGCGCACCGTTCGTCAAGGGACTCAAGCACCCCTACAGGAAGAACGCGTACGAGAGCCGGACCTGGGTGGCCAGCCTGGCCCCGAAGAGCGCCGAACTCGTCAGCGAGACCTTCAAGGTCCACGGCAGGACCCGGCTGACGACCTTCAAGGAGAACGGTCTCAGGGGCGTCCAGGTCAAGGTCAACTATCTGTTCGTGTACGCGATCCAGCGGCCGGGCCGGCCGGACACCCTGACCAGGCTCGTCGTGCACAACATCGGTAAGCTGGACGTGTGGCGCCAGGACGGCCGGCTGCGCTTCTGGGTCGAGAACTGGAACACCGGTGGGTCCGCCCCGGCCCGGTGCGACGTCGAAGACACCTACATCCACCCGTCCTATCCGGACTCGCCCCCCGACGAAGTGAAAACCAGCGGCCCGCCCGTGGACCCCTACTCGCTTGAGGACGAGTCCTCGGATGGGTGCAGGGTGCTGAAGTCGAACACGTGAAAATCCGGCAAAACCGGGCAAAGGAAGGCTCGGTATACCCGCCCAGGCGGGGTCCGAGAACTAGCGTGAAGGCGACTTTCGCTTAACACGAGTGAAACAAACGAGACACGGGGCGGTAACGGCGCAGGCATACTTTCGGTCTGATAGCCCGTGCCCCATGGGAGGTTCGCGTGTTCAACTCCGCCGACGACGTCCTGAAGTTCATCAAGGACGAAGGGGTGCAGTTCGTTGATGTCAGGTTCACCGACCTGCCGGGGACGACGCACCACTTCACGTTCCCTTCGGAGAACTTCGGAGCCGGCGTCTTCACCGACGGTCTCATGTTCGACGGCTCGTCGATCCGCGGTTTCCAGGCCATCCACGAGTCGGACATGCTGCTGCTGCCCGACCCGTCCACGGCCGTGCTCGACCCGTTCCGGCAGCACAAGACGCTCAACATCAACTTCTTCGTGCACGACCCGCTGACGGGCGAGGCCTACAGCCGCGACCCGCGCAACGTCGCCCGCAAGGCGGAGGAGTACCTGAAGGGCACCGGCATCGCCGACACCGTCTACTTCGGCCCCGAGGCCGAGTTCTACATCTTCGACGACGTGCGGTTCGAGACCAACGCGCACGCGAGTTACTACTACATCGACTCGATCGAGGGCGCCTGGAACAGCGGCAAGGCCCAGGACGGCGGCAACCTCGGTTACAAGCCGCGCTTCAAGGGCGGCTACTTCCCGGTCCCGCCGATGGACCACTTCACCGACCTGCGCTCGGAGATGGTGCGCCGCCTCATCGACGCGGGCATCGATGTCGAGATGCAGCACCACGAGGTGGGCACGGCCGGCCAGGCGGAGATCGACTTCCGGTTCAACACGCTGCTCAAGGCCGCCGACACCCTGATGCTGTACAAGTACATCGTCAAGAGCACGGCCCTGGAGCACGGCCACACGGTCACCTTCATGCCCAAGCCGATCTTCGGTGACAACGGCTCCGGCATGCACTGCCACCAGTCGCTCTGGAAGGACGGCGCGCCGCTCTTCTACGACGAGGTCGGCTACGCGGGCCTGTCCGACACCGCCCGCTACTACATCGGCGGCCTGCTCAAGCACGCCCCGTCGCTGCTGGCCTTCACCAACCCGACGGTGAACTCCTACCACCGCCTGGTGCCCGGCTACGAGGCCCCGGTCAACCTGGTCTACTCCCAGCGCAACCGCTCGGCGTGCATCCGCATCCCGATCACGGGCTCCAACCCGAAGGCCAAGCGCATCGAGTTCCGCGTCCCGGACCCGTCGTGCAACCCGTACTTCGCCTTCGCCGCCCAGCTCATGGCCGGCATCGACGGCATCCGCAACAAGATCGAGCCGGTCGAGCCGGTCGACAAGGACCTCTACGAGCTTCCCCCCGAGGAGGCCCGTAACATCCCGCAGGTCCCCGGCTCGCTGACGGACGTGCTCGCGGCCCTGGAGGCCGACCACGAGTACCTGCTGGAGGGCGGCGTGTTCACGCCGGACCTGATCGAGACCTGGATCTCCTACAAGCGGGAGAACGAGATCGACCCGATCCGCCTGCGCCCCCACCCGCACGAGTTCGAGCTCTACTACGACGTCTGAGCCACTGGCTTCTGACCTGAGTAAACGCCGGTCAGGACACCCAGGCGTCTCGCGAAAGGCCGTCGACCGTCTCTCCCCGGAGGGCACGCTCGATGGCCTTTCGCATGTGCTTCTCCTCCGGCGGCATGGGGTGCGTGTAAATCCGCAACGTGGCCCCGGGGTCCTCGTGTCCCGGAAGTCCAGTACCCACGGCCATGGTGAAGACGGTGAAGACCAACCCGTCCGGCAACCTGAAGGCGACGGTCACGGCTTCTCGTGACGGTTACCGGCGTTTCGGCTTCGCGGGCGACTCCTCGCCCGGGACGGTCACCGGCACCGCCGACCACGTCGGCATCTGACCGTCTCGGAGCCTTCGGTCAGCTTCGCGGGTCGGGTAGCGCGCGCAGATAGCCGGCCTCGACGATGCGGTCGGCCATGACCTTGTAGTCGGCAGGGTCGTCCGGGGTGAACGCGGCCAGGCCGTCCACATACCGGTTGAACATGCAGAAGGCGGCCGCGATCAGGATCGCGTCGTGGATCTCCATGTCGGAGGCTCCCACAGCCCTGGCCGCGGCCACCTGCTGGTCGGTGACCATCTTTCCGCCCTGCCGTACGGCTCCCGCGATGTCCAGCAGCGCCTTCATCTTGTCGGAGATGGAGGCGGCCGCCGGATTGGCGCAGATGTCCTCGACCGGGGCCGTGCCCTCCGGCAGTTGCGCCTCGGCGAACGCGGCGTGCGAGGAGAAGCAGAACCGGCAGTCGTTCTGCGCGGACACGTAGGCCGCGATCAGCTCCCGCTCACCTCGGGACAGCGAGTTGTCGCCGCGTAAGAGCACCTCGGCCAGCTCGCTCATCGGTCGCGCGGTCTGCGGCCGGTAGTGGAACAGGCCGGAGATGCCCGGGTGATCGTTGCCCAGTGTGATGTGCGCCATGAACGCTCCTTGGAGAATGCGGATCGGTATGCTTCAGGCGCAGCGTGAGCGATCACCGCCACTCCGGTCAACTCCTTGGTTGCGGTGGCGTTAGGCGGCGGTGTTCGCCGGCTCGGCGGCCTGCGGCTCGGCCACCGCCGCGGGCCTGCGCAGGATTACGACGGCCGGCACGATCGCAGTGGCGACGAGCCCGGCGCCGACGACGAAGGCCAGCCGGAAGCCGCCGGTCAGCGCCGACGCCGCGGAGTGGCCCGCCACCGTCAGAGCGTCCGTGCGGGAGGCCACCAGGACAGGCCGTACGTGCTTTCACGCCCAGGGTGAAGGCGCCGCTCTCGCCGTAGTCGGCCGCGTCGTGGTTCGTCCCCGCGCGAGGTGGCCTGGCCGGGGGTGGATTCACCTGCGGTGACGCAGGCCCTGCCGGACAAAGCGAGGAACGCACGGGGGAAGAACCATGCCGCGGAGCCCGGTGCTAGCGTGATCGTGATCCGGATGAGGGGGACAAAAGCCGTGTCCAGACCGAACCATCAGTGGCGAACCGTTCGTGCGACGCTGGAGCAGGCCTGCGACCGATTCGCCCGCCTGCTGACCTCCGTCCCGCCTCAGACGATGGCGACGCGCGACTGGACCGTCGCCGAGACCGGCGCGCACGTCGCGTCCATCGCCTACCTCTACACCGCCATCGTGCGCCAGGACGGCGCCCCACACCCGATGCCCGAGCTCGCCGCGCCGATCGCGTCCACCAACGTGGACACCGTGGCCGACATCAACGACCTCGCGCTGAGGTCCTACTCCGAGCGCGACCCGGCCGAGCTGGACCGGCGGCTACGTGCCGACATCGGCGAGATCCTGCGCGTGACCGAGCATCTGGACCCGGCGACGCTCATCCCCTGGCTCGGCGAGGCCCACGTTCCGCTCGCTGGGGTGTTGGCCCATCTGGTCAACGAGATGCACCTGCACGGCTGGGACATCGCCCGGAGCGGACGCGTGTCGTGGACAATACCGCCGCGCGAGGCCGCGCTGTTCTTCGACCTGTTCCTCATCGGGATGATCCGCGAGGATCACGGGCGGCTGATGGACACGGCCGGGCCCAAACGGTCCGGGCGCATCGCGGTCCGGTTCCACTCCCGGTACACCACCCCGGCGACGCTGGTACTGCAGGACGGCCGGGTGTCGGTGGAGGAGTCCTCGCCTCGCGCCGACGTCCACGTCGCCTTCGACCCACCGACGCTGAACCTGATGCTCTTCGGCCGCGTCAGCCGCCCGAAGGCCGTGCTCACCGGCAAGATCACTGCCTGGGGGCGACGTCCCTGGCTGCTTCCGCCGTTCCTGCGCGAAGTCCATCTGCCGACCAACCGGCGTCCGCGCCGTCACTACGCGACGCCCACCGGTGAATCGGCCGGGGCTTGACGACCGTCTCGTCCACGCGCTCGGCAGAGGTGGCGTCGCCACTGACAGACCAGGACGGCCGGCGCACGGTCGTGAACGCCCGCCGGAGGCCGTGCCCTTTTACCTGGGGGAGAAGTCGAATTCGCCATTCTTGACGCCGTCGACGAATGCCTGCCACTCGGCGCGGGTGTAGACGATCACCTCGGCGCCGGGGCGACGGCTGTGCCGTACGGCGACGCGCCCGCTGCCGGCGCCCGAGCCGCCGCCCGGCCGGTGCTGAAGGCGGTGCGGGCGACCAACCGGAAGATCGGCAAGGCTCGGGCAGGGGCGTGACTCACATGTGGCTTACCGTGACTCACGATCAGCTACAGGTCCGCGTAAAGCCGCAGGTCGGCGTGGTAGGGCGGGCGGGACTCGAACCCATAACCCACGGATCATGGGCACGCGCCCCCGGTTCGACCTCTCAGAGCCGGGGGTGCGTGCGTTTCACCGGGTCACGCGTAGAGGAAGTAATAGCGGTACCGGCCCTCCCACTCGCATGAATAGCCGTCCCACCAGCCCTGGGTGATGCCCTGGGTTCCGATCCGCTCGCACTCCGAGTAGTCCCTGAAGACGCCGGCCAGCCTCTCGGCGTGCGCCGGGGTGGCACCGATCGTCAGCGACACTCCGAAGACCATGACGGCCGAGACGAGAACAGCGCGTACCTTTCGCATTCGTCCTCCTGTGACTGGGGAGATCATGACGGTGGACATTATCACTAACCACGCGCCAGGAAGATCGTCACGTCCAAATCAGTCGCGGGAAGGAGCTGAAACTTTCACAGCGTTGTCGTGGGGTGGCGCATGTTTCACGGGTGTTTACCGTCGGTAAAGCCGGCATCGCTTCCCGAGTCGCCTGTTCTCGGAGGGTTCCAGCTGCTGTCCAATTCCAGACGTGGCGCCCTCGAAAGACCTCGCAGGTGCGTATCCGACTGCCTGTGCATGCCATGGATGATCTGGACTGTCTTCGCACTATGTGATCTATAAAGTACGATTTACGCCGCCCTTCCTGTTCGATTGGAACGATGTACCGAAAACTTTGACCATCGTCACTTGCGTGTCATATCGTCTCCCCGCCCATATCGATGTAAGCCGCGACACTCGAGCAGGACGTTGTTCTCGCAGGCGCTACGGTCGGCGTGCTGATCGCGGCTGCCCCGGCACAGGAGAAGACACGGACGGTCACCGGGGAAGCGGCGATCATCCGACCAACCGGAGTCGCACCATGCAAGCTCGAATCCGCACGGCCATGATTGTCGGCATGGCGATGACCGTGCTGGCCGCCGTCGGTGTGTCAGCAGCCTTCGCGCCGCCGGCTCACGCCACGCAGGTGATCACTGACGTCGCTTACGCGCCCGCACAACCGGCCGGGAGCAGGGGGCATCTGCTGGACCTCTACCTGCCGTCCACCGGCATCACGCCCCGGCCGCTGCTGATCTGGCACAGTGGCTCGGCGTGGACGAGCGACGACGGCAAGACCGGCGCGGACGCGATCGCGGCCATCTTCAACCCTCTGGGCTTCGCCGTGGCCGGCGTCAGCGTCCGGTCCAGCGCTCAAGCGATTTTCCCGGCCCAGGTGCACGACATCAAGGCGGCCGTCCGCTGGCTGCGTGCGAACGCCGCCACGTACCAGCTCGACCCCAATCGCTTCGCGATCATGGGCGACTCCTCGGGCGGCTGGCTGACGGAGATGGCCACCCTGTCCGGCGGCGTGGCGGCGCTGGAGGGCACCGTCGGCACGACCGGCGTCTCCAGCGCCGTGCAGGCAGGACTCGCCTTCTACAGCCCGACCGACTTCCTGCAGATGAACGCACAGAACCTGCCGACCGGCGGGCTTGACCACAACTCTCCCGCCTCCCCGGAATCCCTCCTGGTCGGCTGCCCGATCCAGACCTGCCCGGCCCAAGTGGCCCAGGCCAATCCGATGACCTACGTCGACAGCAACGACCCCCCGCTGATGTTCCTGCACGGCCAGGCCGACTTCCTGGTACCGCACGGGCAGAGCGTCCTGCTCTACAACAGGATCAAGGCTCAGTGCGGCAACGCCACGTTCGTCTCGGTACCCGGAGCGGATCACATGATGCCCCAGATCATGGACCCCGCCCAGTACGGCATGCAGACCGTCCGTACCACCACCGGCTGCGCCGAGACCGTCGGCACCGGCACGTTGAACCCCACCTGGGCCAACTTCGCGACCTTCCTGCGCGGCGGGCTCAAGATGGGCACCTCCTGCGAGGTCGCCTACGCCACCGGCGTCTGGAACGGCGCTTTCAACGGCAGCGTGACCATCAGGAACACCGGCACGACCTCCATCGACGGCTGGACCGTGACGTGGACCTGGTCGGGCAACCAGCAGATCACGACCGCCTGGAACGCCACGGTGACCCAGGCCGGCGCCCAGGTGACCGCCCGCGACGCCGGCCACAACTCCCACATCGGCCCCGGCTCCAGTCAGAGCCTCGGCTTCTCGGCGACCGCCACCGGGACGAACGATATTCCAGCCCAGTTCAAACTCAACAACATCGTCTGCACGAGAGTGCCCGCCTGATACGACGCGCCGGGCCTGAGCCGAATGGCGACGGCCCGGCACCGTTCTCTCGTCGTCCGGATTCCAAACCATTACATTCGGAGAAATCGCGGCCTGGAACGGAAAGGCGCATTTCCAAAATTCAACACGTTCCGTTGGATCTTGATCACGGAATGTCGCCGACCTGGCCGCTTGCGTTCATATTGCTTTATCCGATGGTCCGCCCCTATTCTTGCCCCGGACGGCTCGCCGGCCTATTTCCCGTTGTTTTCATTGACCCGCCGGGGGTCGCTTGATATCCCGGGACCCGAAATAAATCGGATAAACCGCCTTCCGCTGCCTGAAGGCCGTTGTCCGGGATCATCTATGAGTTAGGGGACGTGTGCGTACATCCAACATGTTTGTCAGGAGCCTCGGCGTCTATGTGCCTGACAGTGTGAGCGTCGAGCAGGCGGTTCGTGAGGGCTGGTACCCGGACGAGGAGGTCGAGAGGTTCCAGCAGATCGGCGCGGCGGTGGCCGGCGACATGCCCGCGCCCGAGATGGCGCGGCTCGCGGTCCTGGACGCGTACGACCGCTGGGGTGAGTCCTCCCCGCGCGATCTCGACCTTCTGCTCTACCCGTCGGTCTGGCACCAGGGCCCGAACGGCTGGCAGCCCCAGCACTACCTGCAGACGCACCTCCTCGGCGGGAACGTGCCGGCGTTCGAGATCCGGAGCGGCTGCGTGGGGATGATCAGCTCGCTCGAACTGGCGGCGAGCTATCTGCAGGCCGACGCGGGCCGGGAGACGGCCATGGTCGTCTCCTCGGACAACCACGGCACCCCGCTGGTGGACCGCTGGCGGATGACCCCCGGGGCGCTGATCGGCGACGCCGCGGCCGCGCTCATCCTCGGCAAGGGGTACGGCATGGCCGAGCTCCTGTCGGTGAACGTGACGGTGATCCCGGAGGCCGACGCGGTCAACGACGGCGCCTACCCCCTGTTTCCCCCGGACGCCACCATCGGCAGAGGGCTGAGCTTCGGAGACCGGCACGAGGAATTCCGCCAGCGGCTGCTCAAAGCGCAGGGAACCGGGATCCACCTGACGATCCAGAAAACGATGATGCAGCAGGTCGAACAGACCCTGGATGAGGCCGGGATCGGACTTGCCGACATCACGCGGGTGGCGTTGCCGCACGGCCGCCGCGAGGACCTGGACGGGCAGATGTCCTGGCTGGGCATCGACGAAGATCAGACGACCTGGGACTACGGGAGGCGCGTGGGCCACTGCGGCGCGGTGGACCAGTTCATCGCCTTCGAGCATCTGATCGCGACCGGCGGGCTGGTGGCCGGCGATCACCTGCTCATGGTCGGGTTCGGCTCCGGAACGTCCGTCGCCGCGGCGGCGTTCAGGGTCCTCTCCACCTCTCCCGTCACGGGAGGGGCACGCGCATGACCGAGCTCACGCGAAGGCTGGTCGACTTCATCCAGGAGAACCTCGTCCTGGACGGCGACGACATCAAGGTCGACGAGACGACCCCGCTCCTCGTGTCGGGTCTCCTGGACTCCCTGCGGACGGCGCGGTTGCTGAACTTCCTCCGGAGGGACGTCGGCGTCCCGATCCCCGCCGCGAAGCTCGACCCCGAGAACTTCCGGGACGTCGTGACCATCGTGGCGATGGTCAGAGAACTCGAATCCGTTTAGCCGGGGCAAGGGCAGAGTCATGCAGTGGGCGGACACGTACATCAGCGGAGTGGGAGCCTTCCTCCCCCGGACCGTCGTCAGCGTCGAGAAAGCCGTCGCCAAAGGCTGGTACCCGGCCGAAGAGGCCGAGCTGCACAACCTGGCCGGGGCGGCGGTGGCCGGTGACGTACCGGCTCCGGAGATGGCCCTGCACGCGGCGCGGAGCGCGCTCAAGCGCAGCGGGCGGGCGCCGGCCGACCTGGATCTCCTCCTGTACGCCTCGACGTGGCACCAGGGACCGGACGGCTGGCCCCCGCACTCCTACCTGCAGCGTCATCTCGTCGGCGGGGACGCCCTGGCCACCGAGATCCGGCAGGGCTGCAACGGGATGTTCATCGCCCTGGAACTCGCGGCCGGCTACCTGGACGCCGCTCCCGGCCGGCAGGCCGCCTTGCTGGTCGCCGCCGACAATTACGGCACCCCGCTGATGGACCGGTGGCGGATGGGCCCCGGCTACATCGGCGGGGACGCCGCCAGCGCGCTCGTGCTCACCAAGGAGACAGGTTTCGCGCGCCTGATGTCGGTCTGCACGACGACGGTGACCGAGGCCGAGGAACTGCACCGGGGCAGCGAACCCCTGTTCCCCCCGGGCGTCACGGTCGGGCGCCGGATGAGCTTCGCGGCCAGGAACGAGCAGTTCCGGCAGCAGGTCATGCCCAAGGGCGAGGCCACCGCGGCGCTGTTCAAGATCCAGCGGGCGTTGATGGAGGTCGTCGAGCGCGCGCTGGCCGAGAGCGGGATCGAGGCCCGCGCTCTCGCCCGGGTGGCGTTCATGAACTACTCCGAAGAGATCGTCGAACAGCGGTGCATGGCCATGCTCGACCTGCCCATGTCCCGCTCGACCTGGGACTACGGCCGCACCATCGGCCACTGCGGGGCCAGCGACCAGGTCCTTTCCCTCGACCGCCTGCTCATGACCGGGCAGCTGGGCCCCGGCGACCACATGCTGATGCTCGGCACCGGGCCGGGAGTGACCGTCTCCAGCGCCGTGATCAAGATCATCGAAAATCCTCAATGGGCCTGAATCGAAGGGAAACGAACGCAGATGGTCGACAGTCCGCGCGGAGTCCGGGTGGAACCAGTGGCGGTGGTCGGGATCGGATGCCGCCTTCCCGGCGACGTCCGCTCACCGGACGAGTTCTGGGACCTGCTGCGCGCCGGCCGGAACACGACCCGGCCACTGCCCGCCGAACGCTGGCGCCGGTATGAGAACCGGAGCCCCGAATACGCCGCCGCGCTGCGCGACGCCGTGCGTCACGGCAGCTTCCTGAGCGACATCGAGGGCTTCGACGCTGAGTTCTTCGGCCTGTCGCCCCGCGAGGCCGAGCTGATGGACCCGCAGCAGCGGATCCTGATGGAGACCGCGTGGGAGGCCCTGGAGAACGCCGGCCTGCCGCCGCACGAGCTGGCCGGCGGCGACGCCGGGGTGTTCGTCGGGGTCTGCACCAACGACTACGGAAGCCGCCTCCTGGAGGACCTGCCCCAGATCGAGGCGTGGACCGGGATCGGCGCCGCGACCTGCGCCGTCGCCAATCGCATCTCCTACTCCCTGGACCTGCGCGGACCCAGCATGGCGATCGACACCGCCTGCTCGGCGTCGCTGGTCGCGCTGCACCTGGCCGCGCAGAGCCTGCGGCTCGGCGAGAGCGACATCGCCCTCGCCGGCGGCGTCAACCTGCTGGTCACCCCGGGCCAGACCGTCACGCTCGGCACAGCCGGGGCCCTGGCCCCTGACGGGCGGTCCAAGTCGTTCGACGCGTCGGCCGACGGCTACGGACGCGGCGAGGGCTGCGGCGTGGTCGTGCTCAAGCGGCTGTCCGACGCGCAGCGCGACGGTGACCGGATCCTCGCGCTCGTCATCGGCAGCGCCGTGAACCAGGACGGGCACACCAACGGCATCATGGCGCCGTGCGGGGAGGCTCAGGAACACGTGATGATCCGGGCCTGCCGGCAGGCGGGCGTCGCGCCGTCCACCGTCGACTACATCGAGGCGCACGGCACCGGGACCCGGCTTGGCGACCCGCTCGAGGCGGGGGCGCTCTCCTCCGTGTACGGCACGCGGCGGTCCCCCGGCGACCCGTGCCTCATCGGCTCGGTCAAGTCCAACATCGGTCACCTCGAAGGCGCCGCCGGCATCGCCGGCGTCATCAAGGCGGTGCTCGCCCTCGACCGCGGTGAGATCCCCCCGAGCGTGCTGACCACCCTGAACCCGGCCATCCCGTGGGAGGCCTCGGGTCTCCGCGTGGTGACCGAACGATCAGCCTGGCCGGAGCGCGACCACCCCCGCCGGGCGGGCGTCTCCAGCTTCGGGTACGGCGGCACGGTCGCGCACATCGTGCTCGAGCAGGCTCCTCCGGCCCAGGAGGCGCCCCGGGGCGAGGGAACCGGGGAGCGGCTGTTCCCGCTGTCGGCCGCGTCGGAGCAGGCTCTGCGGCAGTACGCGGGCAAGCTCGCCGATCACCTCGGGAAGGGGCTCGACCTGGCGTCGGCGGGGCACACGCTGGCGCTCCGGCGCACCCATCTGGCCCGTCGCGCCGTCGTGATCGGGGCGGACGGGGACGAACTGGCGGCCAACCTGCGCAGGCTCGCGGAGGACGTGCCGGCCGAGGCCGTCCTCACCGGTGACGTGCTGCCCGAGCTCGGTCCCGGGCCGGTCTGGGTCTTCTCCGGGCAGGGCTGCCAGTGGCGCGGGATGGGGCGGGAGCTGCTCGCCGTGCCGGAGTTCGCGTCCCTGGTCGACGAGGTGGAGCCGATCTTCGTCGAGGAGATCGGCTTCTCTCCCCGGCAGGTCCTGGCCGACGGCGATCTCGACACCATCGACCGCGTGCAAACCATGATCTTCGTGATGCAGCTGGGCCTCGCCAGGCTCTGGAACGCGTACGGGGTCGCTCCGAAGGCCGTCATCGGCCACTCCGTCGGCGAGATCGCGGCGGCGGTGACGGCCGGCGCGATGACCGTCGCCGACGGTGCCCGCCTGATCTGCCGCCGCTCCCGGCTGCTGCGCCAGGCCGAGGGCAAGGGGGCCATGGTGATGGTCGACTTGTCCTTCGAGGAGGCGGCGGAGAGGCTGGCCGGCCGTACCGACCTGGTGGCCGCGATCTCGTCGGCACCCGGCTCCACCGTGCTGTCCGGCGACGTCGCCGCGGTCGAGGCGGTGGTGAACGAGTGGCCGGCCGAGGGCATCGTGGTGCGGCGGGTGGCGTCGGATGTCGCCTTCCACAGCCCGCACATGGAGCCGCTGGCCGTCGAACTGGCCGCCGCCACCGCCGATCTCTCGTTCGGGGCGCCTCGCATCCCCATGTACACGACCGCGCTGGCGGACCCCCGGTCGACGCCCGTCCTGGACAGCGCGTACTGGGCGGCGAACCTCCGGGACCCCGTGCGGCTGGCCGCGGCGACGACGGCCGCGGCGCAGGACGGCTACCGCGTGTTCCTGGAGATCTCCCCCCACCCCGTGGTCGCGCACTCAGTGACCGAGACGCTCTCGGAGAACGGGTTCGAGGACGTGTTCGTCGGCACGTCACTGCGCCGGAACCAGCCGGAGTCGCCGACCTTCCTCATCGCGCTGGGCACGGCGCACTGTCACGGCGTCGATGTGGACTGGAGCCGGCTGCAGCCGTCCGGCGGCCTGGCCGATCTGCCGCCGTACGCCTGGCAGCACCGCCGCCACTGGCGCGAAGCGTACACCGAGGACGACAACCGAGGGCACGACGTGCACTCCCACGCCCTGCTCGGAGCCGGGACCAGCCTCGCGGGCAGCCGGACCCGGGTGTGGCGGACCAGCTTGGAGGACGCCAACCGGCCCTACCCGGGCAGCCACGCCCTCAACGGAGTCGAGATCGTGCCCGCCGCCGTGCTGGTCAACACGTTCCTGCACGCGGTCGAGGACGAGGACGTCACGCTCACCGACGTGGAGATGATGCATCCGCTGATGACCGCGGAACGCAGGCAGATCCAGGTCGTGCACGAGCCTCCAGTGGTGCGGCTCGCGGCCCGTACACCGGCCGGCCCCGACGAGCCCGAACCCGCCTGGCTGGTGCACGTCACCGCGGACGTGGCTGCTCCGGGCCAGGTGAAACCCGACGTGCTGCCGGACGCCGGCGCTCTCACCCCGATCGATCCCGGGTTCGTGCACAAGCGGCTGGCCACCGTCGGCGTGCCCTCGACGGGCTTCGACTGGACGATTGAGACGCTGCTGAGCGGAGACGGCGTGCTGCGGGCCACGGTCCGCACCGAGGAACCGGGGAGCTGGGCGCCGGCGCTGGACGCGGCGATGTCCGTGGCGCCCTGCGTGTTCCCCGGCGATCCGGTGCTGCGCATGGTCGTGCACATCGACGAGATGGTGCTGACCGGCACGCCACCCTCGACGGTGATCATCAACGCGGCCGTGGACCCGGCCGCCGACGACACCGTTCGGGCGCTCCTGGCCGATGTGGACGGCCGGGTGGTGGGACACCTTACGGGACTCCGCTATCCGGTGATCGACGCGCCCGCCTCGGCCGAGGAGGATCTCCGGGGGCCCGCGGAGGCGTTCTCCGGCCTGGCGCCCGAGGACCTGCGCGAGCGCGTCCTGCCCGAGATCCGCGCGGAGATCGCGGCCGTGATGAGGCTGGCCCCCGAGGACCTGGCGACCCGGCGTCCCCTTGTCGAGCAGGGGCTGGACTCGGTGATGACCGTCATGGTCCGGCGGCGCCTGGAGAAGCGCTTCGGCTGCCGTCTCCCCGCGACCCTGCTGTGGCAGCAGCCCACCATCTCCGCGATCGCGGACCACCTGGTGGGGCTTCTCACGACTCCGAGACCGGACGCGGCGGCGGAGACCGTTCCCGAGAGCATGCCCGCGATCGGGGGCTGAGGCCGCCGGAGGAAGGCCGAGCGAGCATGGTCAGGGTCACGTACCACCACCAGGCCGGATAGAGCCGGACCTGGCAACGCCACTCCTTCGGCGCCGTTGCCGCAGGAGTGGCGCCCCCAGCACGGGGCCGGATTGTTGGGCAGACTTGTCATGACCTATATCGACAAGTCTGGCGAGGTGACGTGACAGAGGCCGGCCCTCACCGACTTCGCGATCTTCTCGGACACCGGCGGCAGGCCGCGGCGGCCGCGCTGCTGGGAATGCTCCTGCTGCTGAGCGCCTCGGTGCCGACCCTTCCGGTCGCCCTCAACCGGATCACCGCCATCGCGTACGCGATCGAGGCCGGATGGCACCAACCCGGCTGGAAGGGCGGCGGGATCCCGTACTCCTGGGGCGGCGGTCACGGCGAGAGGCCTGGCCCCTCCCTCGGCACCTGCCAGGGCTACACGGGGGCGATCCGGCCCTGCCCGGCCACCCGGACCCTCGGCCTGGACTGCTCCGGTCTCACCCGCTGGGTCTACCATCTCACCTACGGGCGCGACGTGCTGGGGCCCGGCAACACCGACGACCACGTGAAGCGGCTCAAGAGGGTCCCCGCCGCCGTGGCCAGGCCGGGAGACCTCGTCTTCTACGGCAAGATCGGCAAGCGTAAGGTCAGCACCCATCATGTCGGCGTCTACGTCGGCCAGGGCAAGATGATCAATGCACGGAGGACCGGGACCGAGGTGCGGATCGATCGCGTCGCGGCCCTCGACGACCTCGCCGGCTACTTCCGCTACGCGGGAGCCCTCTGAGGTGCCTCGAAAGCGGGATGCCGCGAAGATGAGGTGCCGCGGAAACCGCGTGGCAGGAACACCCGGGATCCCGCACCGGGAAAGACATATCAACCGTAGGAGAGACATGCGTCTGGGCGTCATGTTCGATCGCGACCTTCCCCCCGAGTCGCTCATCCCCTTCTGCCGCCATCTGGACGCGGCCGAGGTGGACGACGTCTGGGTGGTGGAGGATCTCGGCTGGACCGGGGCGATCTCGTCGGCGGCCACCGCGCTCGCCGTCACCGAGCACCTGCGGGTGGGCATCGGGATCACCCCGGCGCCGCTGCGCAACCCCGCCCTGCTGGCCATGGAGCTGGGCAACCTGGCCCGCCTGCACCCGGGCCGGCTCGCGGCCGGCATCGGGCACGGCGTCCAGGACTGGATGCGCCAGGTGGGCGCACTCGCGCCCTCCCCGCTGGCACTGCTGGAGGAGACGATCACGGCGGTACGCGAGCTGCTGCGCGGTGAGACGGTCACCCTGGAGGGCAAGGCCGTACGGCTCGACGGGGTGCGCCTGGTGCATCCCCCCACCGTCGTGCCGCCGCTGCTGGCCGGGGTGCTGCGGCCTCGCTCGCTGGAACTGTCGGGACGGGTGGCGCAGGGCACGATCCTGCCCGAGGGGGTCGGTTCCGGGAAGATCGAGGAGGCCCTCACGCTGACCGGCGGGGGCGATCACGAGCTGGTGGTCTTCGTCAACCTCTACATCGGCGACGACGCCGCGACGGTCACCGCGCTGGCCGAGGGTTCCGCCGAGTTCCTGAAGGTCGCCCCGGACGAGGTGGTGATGGCGGCGGGTTCCGCCGAGGAGGCCGCCGACCAGGTCAGATCACTGTGGGAGGCGGGTGCCCGCACCGTCGTGGTCCGCCCGTTCGGACCCGACCCGCTCCCCCAGGTCGACCTGCTGCTGGCCGAGCTCCGCTAGGTGCGGTCGCCCCGGGCACCGGACAGCGGCACGGCCAGGGCTAGGAACGGTTGCCCCGGACGCCGGTCAGGCGGCGCAGCACGTCCCACCAGAACGAGGCGCCGAACAGCAGCGCCACCATGGTGAGCAGGTAACCCGGCCAGTGGCCGGGGGTGACGAGCCGATCCCACCAGGCTCCGCCGTTCCAGTGAAATGAAGGATCGTCGGAGCCGTCGGGCGGGATCGTGATGCTCACGATCGCGTGGTCGAAGATCTTGACCAGCGCCGGGGAGCTGAGGGACTCGGTCACGCACTGGTACGGCTCGGCGAGACCGCTCCCTGCTCCCGCGCACTTGTCCTTCAGCGCGGCGTACCCCTCCCCGCCGCCGCCCGCGATGGCGGCCACCCCGGCGCGGTAGGCGTTGTCGCGCAGCAGGGTCTTGCCGTACTCCAGCGCGTCCATGCTGAACAGCAGGGTCAGCACCAGACCCAGCGCGAACACCACCCACCTGACGTAGCGGGCGTAGAGGGTGGACAGGCGCTGCATCTCCCCGTTGAACCAGTCCTCGACGCCCTGCCGGAACTTCTGCGCGTCCCGCTGGGCACCCTGCCAGACGCCCTTGAGATGGCCCGCGAGCGGGCTGCGGATGGCCTCCAGCTTGGCGAGCAGGCCGTCGACCCCACCCTCCTCCGCGGCGACCAGCTCCATGACGGCACCGGAGAACCGCTCGGGCGGGATGTTCGCGATGCTGGTGCGGGTGCCCTTGGGGTGGTCGATCTCCTGGAGCCGTTCGTACAGCCGCGCGGTCATGTCGACCGCCGGCGTGGGCGGCTCCGCGCGCTCCTCGGCTGCGGGCCCACCGACGCCCGTCTCGTCGGATCCGATCTCCTCGGCGGTCTTTCCCGCGATGCCCTCCGGGGCGATCCCTTCGGCGATCTCCTCCGAGACCTTCTCCTCGGCGTTCTCGGTGGCCAGGACCGTGGCGGAGTCGACCCGCATCGGCTCGACCACGGCGGGCGCCGGATCGGGACTGTGCGCCGGGCGCGGATCGTTACCGGAGAAGGGCAGCTTCGCGAAGACGTCGGCCACCTTCGACGGGATCCACGATCTGCCGTCCTCTGATGAGCCGTCCAGGGTGTCCCTGAGATAGGCCCAGAGGAACTTGCTGCGGATCCCGAGCAGCCGGACGATGGCCTCGTTGATCCCGCTCACCAGGAGCGACAGGAGCAGGAAGGCCAGGATCAGGCCGATGGCCAGATCAATGTAAACCGATATCAAAAGGATCACCCGGACCGTTGATACACGCCCGCCCCCGGCGGCGCAACGAGATCACCAAAACGGGTCGGTTTTCGTGACGATCCAGGTCGGGTGACAGGCATCCACTCCACCCCGGGGGGTGGGTCGCCGCCTCCTCGCGCGTGGCCGGAACAGCTGCCGGTCCCATCCGGCCGCGAGAACGGTCAGCCCTCGTAGAAGACGCGATCCACGACCCGGCGGGCCCGGCGGGTGGCTCGGCGGTAGTCGTCCACGAAGTCCTCCGTACCGTCGGGCGGGTAGCCGAGGGCGCGGGCGATGAGCATGCGCTCGCGGACGTCCACCGGGATCGTGTCCGAGGCCCGGCCCCGGACCACGACGATGGCGTCGCGGATGCGGGAGGCGAACCGCCATGCCTCGGCGAGCATCGCCTCGTCGGCCTCCGCGAGCAGGCCCTCGGCGACCGCCGCGCCCAGGGCCTCCAGGGTGCGGGTGGTCCGCAGCGCCGGGAGGCGCCCGGCGTGGCGGAGCTGGATGAGCTGGGCCACCCACTCCACGTCGGACAGCCCGCCGGGGCCGAGCTTGGTGTGCAGGGCGGGATCGGTGCCGCGTGGGAGCCGTTCGGCCTCCATCCGGGCCTTGAGCCTGCGGATCTCCAGCACGGCCGCCTCGGAGATGCCCTCGGGCGGATAGCGCAGCGGGTCGGCCAGGTGCAGCAGGCCGACCCCGAGCTCGGTGTCCCCGGCGGAGAAGCGGGCGCGCAGCAGCGCCTGCGACTCCCACGGCGAGGACCACCGCTCGTAGTAGGCCGCGTACGAGGCCAGGGTGCGGACCAGCGGCCCGGCCTTGCCCTCGGGGCGCAGGCCGGGGTCGATGAGCAGCGGCGGGTCGGGGGCGGGCAGGGCCAGCAGCCGGCGCAGCTCGTTGGCCACCTCGAACGCCATCTCGGTGGCCTCGCGCTCGGCCATCCCCGCCAGCGGAGAGTGCACGAACATCACGTCGGCGTCACTGCCGTAGGAGGACTCGATCCCGCCCAGGCGACCCATAGCGATCACCGCGAACCTGGTGCCCAGCGGGGTGCGGCGTTCCATCTCGACCTTGTCGATCGCGGCGTCGAGCGCGGCCTGGATCGTCACGTCGTTGAGCCCGGACAGCGTCTGGCCGACCTCCTCGATGTCGATGAGCCCGGCGAGGTCGGCGACGGCGGTGCGGAGCAGTTCCCTGCGGCGCAGCCCCCGGACCGCGGCCACCGCGCCCTCGGCGTCCCCCGGATGGCGGGCGACCACGGTCCGCGCCTCCGACAGCAGCGCCTCGGCGGGCCTGGGGGCCAGCTCGGTGTCCGAGCCGAGCATCGCGACCGACTCCGGTGCGTTCATCAGCAGTCCCGTCACGTAGCGACTGGTACCGAGCATCCGGGCCAGCTGCGAGGCCACCGCGGTCTCGTCGCGCAGCAGTCGCAGGTACCACGGGGTGGAGCCGAGCTTGTCGGAGACCTGACGGAAGCCGAGCAGGCCGGCGTCGGGGTCGGGGGCGTCGGCGAACCAGCCGAGCATGACCGGAAGGAGAGTGCGCTGGATCGCGGCACGGCGGGAGACACCCGTGGTCAGCGCGCTGATGTGGCGTAGCGCCCCGGCCGGGTCGGTGTAGCCGAGCGCCTCCAGGCGGGCCTTGGCCGCGGCGGTGGAGAGCCGGTCCTCGGACTCGGGCAGCCGGGCCACCGCCTGCAACAGCGGCCGGTAGAACAGCTTCTCGTGCAGGCGCCGTGCCTCCATGGCGTGCCGCCGCCACCTGGTGGTGAACTCTCCCACCGGGTCGGCGGTCATGCCCAGGCTCCTGCCGAGACGGCGCAGGTCGGCGTTGCCATCGGGCACCACATGCGTGCGGCGGAGCCGGTGCAGCTGGATGAGGTGCTCGACCTGGCGCAGGAAGGTGTACGCCTCGGCGAGGGCCTTGGCATCGTCCCTGCCCACGTAGCCGCCGCGGGAGAGGGCGGCGAGCGCGGGAAGCGTGGCACGGCGGCGCAGCAGCGGGTCGAGACGGCCGTGGACGAGCTGGAGCAGCTGCACCGCGAACTCGATGTCGCGCAGCCCGCCCGGCCCGAGCTTGAGCTGGCGCTCGGCCTCGCCGCCGCGGACGTGCTCCTCCACCCGGCGGCGCATGGCCTGCACGTCCTCGACGAACTTGTCCCGGGTGGCGGCCTGCCAGACCATCTCGTTCACCGCGGCGACGTACTGCTCTCCGAGTTCGGTGTCACCCGCGACCGGCCGTGCCTTCAGCAGTGCCTGGAACTCCCACGTCTTGGCCCAGCGCCGGTAGTAGGCCAGGTGGCTGGCGAGGGTGCGGACCAGCGGCCCGGCCTTGCCCTCGGGGCGCAGCGCCGCGTCGACCTCCCACAGCGCCCCCTCCGGGGTACTGGTCGAACAGGCGCGCATCATGCCCTGGGCCAGCCGGGTGGCGAGCTTGATGGCCCCGTGCTCGTCGAGGGAGTCGTCGGCCCCCTCTCTCGGCTCGGCCACGAAGACGACGTCGACGTCGCTGATGTAGTTGAGCTCGCGTGCCCCGCACTTGCCCATGCCGATGACGGCCAACCGCACCGCCCCCGCCTCCGGGTGCTCCGACCTGGCGACGGCGAGCCCCGCCTCCAGCGCGGCCCCGGCCAGGTCGGACAGCTCGGCGGTCACCTCCGACAGCGAGACGGCCCCGGCGACGTCGCGCGCGGCGAGGTGGAGCAGGCGGCCCCGGTAGGCGACGCGCAGCGCCGAGAGGGTAGCGGTGGAGGCGTCGGCGGCCCTCGGCTCGGGGTCGTCGGGGTCGGCGCCGACCGCGAGCAGCAGCTCCGCGCGGAGCTCCCCCTCACCCGGGCGCTCCATCGCCGACACCCCGCAGAGCAGGCGCCAGTGCTCCGGGTGCCTGACGACATGGTCGCCGAGCGCGGCGCTGACGCCGAAGACGCCGAGCAACCGGGCACGCAGCCCGGAATCCGATCGGAGCGCTCCAAGAACGCTGGGGTCCTGCTCGGCCAGCCGGTTCAGCGAGGTGAGCGCCAGGTCGGGATCGGCCGTGGCGACCAGCGAGGTCAACAGGTCGATGTCTCCGAAGGCCTCCGGCCCCAATTCGTCGAGCAGCCGCTCGGCCCTGGCCCCGTCGGCGAAGCCGAGCCTGGCCAGACGCCCGGCAGTCGTCTGCATCCGGGGCACGGTCTCCACCGACCCTCCATGGTCCTCGATCACAGGCACGGGTGCCCTTCCTCAATCCTTACCCCGAGCGATCAAAGGTGCACGCCCCTCGCGGTCGCGTCGGCCTCGGCGCGCACCTCGGGCATTCGGAGCGTCGCCGCACAGGCTAATCCTGAAACTGTGCGGCGTCGTTAGCGGATTCGGAACGTAATCGCTCAGTCACGCGGTTTGGACGGCGGTGGCGAATCGCTCGGCGAGCGGCCTCCAGGCGGCGACGAGCCGCTCTCTGGCCTCCTTCACCTGCGTGTTGAGCTCCTCGACCGGGTGGCCCAGGTCGGTCAGGCGGTCGGCCGAGCCGGCCGTCCAGCCGGCGAAGATCTCCGGGGTGGCCTCGGGGTGGAACTGCACCGCCCAGGCGTTCTCCCCCAGCCGGTAGGCCTGGTTGGGGTAGGGGTCGCCGGTGGCCAGCGGCACCGCGCCCGCGGGGAGCCGCGTGATCGCGTCGCGGTGGTACTGGATGGCGGGAGCGGGGGCGAGGCCGGTGAACAGCGGGTCCGCCCCGGCGGCCGGCAGCGGGACGACCTCGGTCGCGCCCACCTCCAGCCCGTGCTCTCCGCGCTCGACGGCGCCACCGCAGGCGAGCGTCATGAGCTGGGCTCCCAGGCAGATCCCCAGGGTGGGCACGCCCGCCTCGACACAGCCGCGGATCAGGTCTCGGGTGGCGGGCAGCCAGGGGTACTGCTCGTCCTCCCAGGCCGCCGCCTCGCCGCCGAGGACGATCAGCCCGCCGGCGGCCCGCTCGGGCACGGCCTCGCCCAGGTAGGGCCGGACGACCTCGCAGGCGACCCCGGCTCCGGACAGCCATTCGGCGAGGAACCCGAGGCCCGCATCCGCCTCGTGCTCGATGACGGTAATTCTCATACGGCAATTATGGGCTCAAACATGCACAAGAGCGGACGTAAGAAACCGGAGAACCGCCGCCCCTGAGCGGAGCACCCGCCGCCGTCACGCTCTCGGTGACCTGACCGGATCCAGATACATTGCCGAAGGGCCGCGTTCCCCCCTTCGCCGGAAGCAGGCGGAGGTCTCCAGTTCCAAGGAGTGCCATGAATCCCGTCCTGAGTGATGTCGAGGTCCCCGGCGGCGCGCTGCGCGTCGCCAGGTTCGGAACCGGGCCGCGCGTGATCGTGGCCGTGCACGGCATCACCGCCTCGCTCATGTCCTGGACCGGCGTCGCCCGCAGACTGCCCGCCGAATGGTCGCTGGTCGCGATGGACCTGCGCGGCCGTGGCCACAGCGCCGGGCTCCCCGGCCCGTACGGCCTGGCCGGGCACGCCGAGGACGTGAACCTCGTCGCCCGGTCCGTGGGCGCGGAGTCCGACATCGTGCTCACCGGCCACTCGATGGGCGCCTACGTCACCGCGCTCGCCGCGGCGGGCCACGACTACGCCAAGGTGGTGCTGGTCGACGGCGGGCTCCCGCTGCCGATGCCTCCCGGCGCGGACCCCGACGCGGTCATCGAGGCCACGCTCGGGCCCGCCATCGCCCGGCTGGCCCAGACCTTCCCGAGCGTCGACGCGTACGTGGACTTCTTCAAGGCCCACCCGGCCTTCGTCGGCGCGTGGACCGAGGAGGCGGAGGAGTACGTCCGCTACGACGCCTCGGGGCCGGAAGGCGCGGTGCGCTCGCGGGCGCGGCAGGAGCCGGTCCGCGAGGACGGCCGGTGGATGCTCACCGAGGGTGAGGCGATCGGTGCCGCGCTGCGGGCGATCACCTCGCCCCTGTCACTGCTGCGCGCCCCGAGGGGGCTGCTGAACCAGCCGGTCGGCATGTTGCCCGACGAGCTCGCCGCCGAGTGGACCGCGCGGGTGCCCTCGCTGAAGGACGAGGTGGTCGAGGACTGCAACCACTACACGATCCTCTTCGACGACCGCTGCGCCTCGCTGATCGCCGATCATCTCACCCGTTGACCGCAGGGAACGACGGGCACCCGTACCAGGCACTGCCCGGCCGATCCCGCCGTGGCGAGGATCGGTCGAGCGGGGCCTGGTAAGGCGGCCGCGGGCAAAGGGACCCAGGGGGCAGGACCTAGGCGGGAGCGATCCAAACGGCCTTGGCGGCAGCGACCAGGGTGCCGTCGACCTCGTAGATGGCGCTCTCCCCGAAGAGCTTGCGCCCCTCGCGGCCGCTGGCGCGGGCGACGACGGAGTAGGTGCCGCCGGGATAGATCCGGCGGTGCAGCCGCGCGGTCAGCCGGCCGAGCAGGGCGAACTCGCCCGGCTGGAAGTGCGCCCAGCCGGTGGGGCAGTCGAGGGCGGCCCAGACGATCGCGTCGGGGACGGCGCCGTCCTCGTCGGTGACGGTCATCGGGACCCGCCAGCCGGCGGCGATCAGGCCGGTGCCGGACACCGGGCCGGGGAAGATCCGCAGGCCGTCGCCGGGATCGCGCAGACCACACGCGAAGCAGCCGGGGAAGGCGTGTTCGACGAGGCCGGCGAAGCCGCCCTCGGCCCGCGCCGCCTCGTTGAAGGGCACGAAGGCCGGTACGTCGAACTCCTCGGTGACCGTGATGGCCTCGACGAGGAGCCTCTCACCGTCGGTGAGGGTCGTGGTGTTGGCGAGGTGGCGCAGGGACAGCTCGGTATCCAGTGGCGTGGGCGCGTGCAGCGTGACCTCGACAGCCGAGTCGTGCCGGGCGCCGTGCAACGCCTCGGAGACCGTGCCCGCGATCCATCCGCCGTTCGCGGAGCCCTCGGGGCCGCGGAAACGCGCCGGAACGGTCAGCACGGTCTGCAGCTCGGCAGCCGTCGTCATGCCGCACCTCCTGTCGCCTTTATGGCGATTAATCCTCAAAAATAACGGTATTCGGACTAGCCGATTTTACCGGACTGCTTGTACATACAGCCAACTCGGGGTCGATGACGCCTCGATTAGCAGCGGGTAACACCGGTATGACGTTCAGCGGGCGGCGTCGGATTACCCGCCTCCGCGGCGTGTCGGCACGCCGCCGGCAACGACCGTGCGGCACGGTCCGCGCGGTCGTTCCAGGCACGACGGGAGCCCACGACGCCCGCCGTGCCGGCAACGCGGAAGCGGCTAGAGAACCGGCAGGTAGCGGCCGAGCTCGAATTCGGTGACCTGGCGGCGGTATTCGTTCCACTCGGCGCGCTTGTTGCGCAGGAAGTAGTCGAAGACGTGCTCGCCGAGGGTCTCGGCGACGAGCTCGCTGCGCTCCATGACCGCGATGGCCTCGTCCAGCGACTGGGGCAGCGGCTGGATGCCCAGCGCCCTGCGCTCGACCGAGGTCAGCGCCCAGACATCGTCCTCGGCTCCGGGGGGCATCTCGTACCCCTCCTCGATTCCCTTCAGACCGGCCGCCAGGATCACGGCGAAGGCCAGGTAGGGGTTACAGGCGGAGTCGAGCGAGCGGAACTCGATGCGGGTCGAGCCGCCCTTGTGCGGCTTGTACATCGGCACCCGGACCAGGGCCGAGCGGTTGTTGTGGCCCCAGGAGATGTAGCTCGGGGCCTCGCCTCCGGCTCCGGCGATCGCCTCGGCGCCGCCCCAGAGCCGCTTGTAGGAGTTGACCCACTGGTTGCAGACCGCGGTGATCTCGGCGGCGTGCGCCAGCAGGCCACCTATGAAGGAGCGGCCGATCTTGGAGAGCTGGTAGTCGGCGCCCGGCTCGTAGAAGGCGTTACGGTCGCCCTCGAAGAGCGACATGTGGGTGTGCATGCCGGAGCCGGGATGCTCGGTGAAGGGCTTGGGCATGAAACTCGCCCAGATGCCCTGCTCCAGCGCGACCTCCTTCATGACCAGGCGGAAGGTCATGATGTTGTCGGCGGTGGTGAGCGCGTCGGCGTAGCGCAGGTCGATCTCCTGCTGGCCCGGACCGCCCTCGTGGTGGCTGTACTCGACGGAGATGCCCATCGACTCCAGCATCATGATCGCGTTACGCCGGAAGTCGTGGCCGGAGCTGTGCGGGGTGTGGTCGAAGTAGCCGCCGCCGTCGATCGGCTCGGGCCGCTCACTGCCCTCCGGCCGGTTCTTCAGCAGGAAGAACTCGATCTCCGGGTGGGTGTAGAAACTGAAGCCCATGTCGGAGGCCTTCGACAGGGTGCGCTTGAGCACCCAGCGCGGGTCCGCGTGCGAAGGCGAGCCGTCCGGCATGAGGATGTCGCAGAACATCCGGGCCGCCCCCGGCGTCTCGCTGCGCCACGGAAGGATCTGGAAGGTCGACGGGTCGGGCTTGGCGAGCATGTCCGACTCGTAGACCCGGGCGAAGCCCTCGATCGCCGAACCGTCGAAGCCGATGCCCTCGGCGAAGGCTCCCTCAAGTTCGGCCGGGGCGATGGCCACCGACTTCAGGAACCCGAGCACATCGGTGAACCACAGCCGGATGAACCGGATGTCGCGCTCCTCAAGGGTGCGGAGAACGAACTCCTGCTGGCGGTCCAAGGCTTCTCCTTCATTGCTGACGTGCTGCGACACGCCTGGTGGTCTATCAGTTTGCCCGCTAAGTGTTTCGCACACGTTACGAGGAAGAACAGTGAGATGCGCGTCGCGCCTCCGCTCGACGGACCCCGTCTCCTCTTACAGTGTGCGACCGGAGCCGCTGGAAGTTCGATCCGGGGGGAAACGATGATGCGCACTGAAGTTCACGAACCACCGTACGCGGTCTCGTCACCGGTCAGGCTCACCGAACGCCTCGCGGCATTGACGATGCCCTGCCCCGTCCACCCGTCGATACACCTGGTCGAGGCCGCCGCGTCCGACTGGGCCCATGCGGCCGGGCTGACCCCCGACCCCGCCGCCTCCTGGCTGGCCGGGCGGGCGTTCGCCCGCTGCGAAACCCGCGCGGTCACGCTGCTCGCCCGCTGGCTGACCTGGGAGGCACGCCTGCGTGAGGAGCCCGCGGCGCTCACCTCGGTCCTCGCCGTGGCCGCGGGCGGCGAGCCGGGCACGGCACCGCTGACGCGGGCCTTCGCCGGTCTCTGGGGAGCGTGCGCCCCCCGGATGAGCGACGCGTGGCGCGAGCGCTTCACCGCCGGACTGGCCACCGGCGCGCATCCGGCCGGCGAGCACGCGAACGCCTTCGGCCGCCGGCTGCTGGACCTGGTGGAGCCCTGCTACGGGGTGGAGGTGCCCGCCCCGGTACGGCGGAGCCCGCGCTGGCGGGCGCTCGTCGAGGCGAGCGGCGACGTGACCACCTGGTGCGCGGAGGCGGCGGCCGAACACGACGGCGCGAGAGGCGCCTTTCTGGAACGCTCCAACCGGATGGCGGAGGAGTGGGTGATCGACCGCGTGGCCACCCGGATGGAGGAGCTGTGGACGGCGGCCCGCGCGATCCCGGCGCTCACCGAGCGGCACGATCTCGGCTTCGCCGCCTCCCGGGAGGTGACGCGGGTGGCATGTGCTTTCTTGACCATTCCGAGGGCTTATCTGGAGTGGCTCCTGGAAACACCCCGCTATCGTCACTTAGGGTAACAGTTCGAGTTCATCAAGTGACGACGGAGTAAACGATGAGCACCAGGCTCCTCAATCGCAAGCTTGACCGTGCCTTCGAGCACATGGACGTCGACGGCAGCGGATCGATCGAGCGCGAGGACCTTCTCGGCCTCGGAGCCCGGATCCTCGTCGGCTTCGGTGAGTCGCCGACCTCCCTGGCCGGCAGCAGGCTCGCCCAGGGCTTCGAGGGGATCTGGCGGACGCTGGCCGCGGAGATCGACACCGACGGCGACCGGGCGATCTCCCCGGAGGAGTTCCGCGCCGGCATGACCTCAGCGTTCGTCGAGGGCGACCGGTTCGACGCGGTCTTCGGACCCGCGGCCGAGGCGGTGGCCTGGCTGTGCGACACCGACGGCGACGGCGCCGTCGGGCCGGACGAGTTCTGGGTCATGATGGCCGCGTTCGGCACCTCCCGCGAGGACGTGACGGCCGCCTTCGAGCGGCTCGACGGCGACGGCGACGGCGCGGTGTCCGTGGGCGAACTGGTCGAGGCGACCCGGCAGTTCTACACGGGCACCGATCCGGACGTGGCCGGCAACTGGCTGTTCGGTCCGCTGTAGTGGCTCTCACCCCAACGTTCGGCGATCCCCTGACCTTTCCCCGACCCCACTCACAACCCTTGTCACACTCCCTGCACCCGTCCCCCTCACCCGTCACGCGTCCCTTCGCCGCCCCGCCCCCCGGGACCGCGGGATGCCCGAAGCCGCCACCCCCCTCCGGGGTGGCCGCGGCTTCGCTGCTCCCCCTCGCCGAACTCGTACCGGCGATGTCGGCACCGTGCCGGATGCATCCCTCGGTCGACCTGATCGGCGCCGAGCTCACCGGCTGGGCCCGCGAGGCCGGGCTGGAGGTTCCCCCGCGCGCCGGGTTCGAGCGGATGGCGGGCCGGGCCTTCGCCGGGTTCGGCGTGGAGGCGGCGCTGCTGTTCGCCAAATGGCTGACCTGGCTGTTCCACTTCGACGACGAGTGGGACGAGAAGCCCGCCGGGCGCGCGGCCGAGATCGTGGAGGCCACCTTCGCCAGGCTCGACCTCGTCGCGCGCGCTCCCGTCCACGCCTCCTCGCCCGTCGAGATCGCCTTCGCCGACCTCTGGGAGATCACCGCGGGGCGGATGAGCACCCGGTGGCGGCACCGGTTCCTGGCGGGGCTGGCTGCGCAGGGCGAGGCATGCCGCACCGAGGCCGAGAACCGGTGCGCGGGCCGGGTGCCCTCCCCCGCGGAGTATCCGCGGCTGCGGCGGGGCACCGCGGGCCCCTACCTGTTCGACCTGGTGGAGCCCTGCCTGGGGGTGGAGGTGCCCGCGGGACTGCGCGAGAGCACGACCTGGCGGACGCTGGTGGACGCCTGCAACGACGTCACCGCGTGGTGCAACGACGTCGCCTCGCATCACAAGGAGCGGGCCAACGGTGACGTGCACAACTATGTGACGGTCGCCGCGACCGCGTTCGGGCTCTCCGACGGCGCCGCCGTCACCTGGGTGAACGACCGGATCGCCGCCCGCGCCGAGGACCTGCGGATCTCCGCGCGCCGGCTGCCGGCGCTGTTCGACCGGTTCGAGCTGTCGATCGGCCAGACCAGGGAGGTCAGCAAGGTCGCGTGCGCGTTCCTCGCGGCGCCGAGAGCACAGTTGGAATGGCTCCTGGAGTCCAGCCGGTACGACGTGCCGTGACCGGCCCGCTCCCACCCGGGCGAGCCCACCCGGGTGGGAGCGTGTCCTGCTCCAAGCCCCGCCGGCGATCGGACCGGCTCTGGGGCTCCGTACGAGATACGCCCTGCTTTGATCGCTTATTGATTGGATTGCGCCTCAAGCCGGTTAAAGTCCTTCCAAGTACCAAATGAAGGGCCTGAACCACCATGCGCGGGCTGAACCTGTTGATCCAGAGGGTGACGCCTGTCCGGGGGCGGGTCGCGGCGGTGCTGATCACCAGCGCGTCCGTCGCGATGGTGTGCGTCAACGTCTGGGCCACGGCCCTGCTCCCACAGCCCTCCTACACGCCGCTGCCGTTCGCGCCGGAGGACGTGGCCGGCACCGCGTTCCCCATCCTCGGAGCGCTGCTGGTGTTCCAGCGGCCCCGGCTGGTCATCGGCTGGCTACTCTGCCTGGGCGGGCTGTTCTCCGCGCTGAACAGCCTCACCATGAACCTCGCCCTCCTGGGCGCGGCACGGGAGTGGGCGGTTCCGTCCGAGGCCATCTGGACGCTCGCGGGGTTGAACTGGAGACTGACCATCCTGTTCCTGGTCGTGCTGCTGCCGCTGCTCTACCCGGACGGAAGGCTGCCCTCCCCGCGCTGGCGGCCGCTGATCTGGGCCTCAGTCGCCCTCCTGGCGCTCGACGTACTCGTCACGGACTTCATGTCCTTGCCGGGGAGAGGGGACACGTACCCCCTCAGGTTCTCCCTGGACATGCTCACCAACGCGGTGATCCTCCTGGCCTTCGCCTCGCTGGCCATGCGGTTTCGGCGGGCGGACGCCGAAGAGCGCAGGCAGATCCTGTGGCCGCTGGTCGCGATCGCCACGATCGTCGTCCCCTGGGTGCTCGGCAACCCGGTGTGGTGGCTGGCGTCGTTCACGATCCCGCTGGTCCCGCTCGCGATCACCTTCTCGGTACTGCGGTACCGCCTCTACGGGATCGACACGCTGATCACCAGGACTCTGGTCGGCGCGGGCCTGGTCGGCGTGATCGGCGGGGTGTACGTGGCGGTGGGTACCGCCTCCAGCCTGTTCCTGTCGGACGTGGACCGGATCGGCGGCCTGGTCGCCGCGCTCTGCGCGGGGGCGTTCTTCCACCCGATACGGCAGGTGCTCCAGCGCGGCGCCGACCGCCTGCTCTACGGCAGCAAGGGCGACCCGGTGACGCTGGCCGCCGAACTCGGGCGCAGGCTGCAGCACACCGATCCGGCGGGCGGGCTGACCGCCGCCCTGGAGGTGCTGCGCGACGGTCTGGCCGTCACCGGTACGGGCGTGCGCTTTTCCGGCGGCTGGCCCGAGGAGGCGACGGCGGGGACACTGGAGGAGGTGGCGCGCGACATCCGGCTCGTATGGCACGGCGAGCCTGTCGGCCGCCTGCTCATCGGCCCGCCGGGGGCCAGGCGCCTGCCGGCCACGCACAACGAGCGGGTCATCGCCGTGCTCACGCCGTACGTGGCGGACGCGGCCCACGCGGTCCGGCTGGTCGGCGCGCTGCGGCGTTCCCGGGAGCGGATCGTCACCACCCGCGAGGAGGAACGCCGCCGCCTCCGCCGTGACCTGCACGACGGCCTCGGCCAGTCACTCAGCGGGATGGCGATGTCCATCAACGCGGCCAGGCACTCCCTGCGCGTCTCCCCCGAGACGGCCGAGCGTATGCTCAGCGAGCTGCGATCCGGCATGGACAGCGTCACCAGCGACATCAGGCACCTGGTGTACGGCCTGCGACCGCCCACCCTCGACGAGCTGGGCCTGGCCGGCGCGCTGGCGGAGATGGCGGGCCCCGGCGTCACCGTGGAGGTCAGGGGCGAGCTGTCGGGGCTGCCCGCCGCCACCGAGGTGGCCGCGTACCGGATCGCGCAGGAGGCACTGACCAACGCCCGCAAGCACGCCGGTGCCGCGACGGTGCGGCTGTCGCTGGAACGCGGCGAGGACTCCTTGAGCATCCGGGTGCACGACGACGGGATCGGCATCCCCGCGGAGCGTCGCGCGGGGATCGGGCTGGCCTCGATGCGCGAGCGGGCCGCCGAACTCGGCGGGACATGCATGATCACGGCACCGCCCGAGGGGGGCACCACGGTCGAAGCTGTTCTTCCGGTGAACTTGAATGTGGAGATGTGACCACCGATAATTTCTTACAGCCTGCGAACGATGGTGAGTATTGCCCTATGACGTTGGCCCAGGTAGCTCTAGCCTTACGCCTGCAATGCTGACATTTCGTGCTCTCGGACCGTTCCAGGCGCGCCACGACGGCACGCTGCTCGATCTCGGCGGCCAGCGCCAGATGGCGGTGCTGGCCCGGCTCCTCGTAGCCGGTGGCCGCGCCGTCCCGGTGGCCATGCTGATCGACGAGCTGTGGCCGGGTGAGCCTCCGACCCAGGCCCTGTCGACCATCCAGGGATACGTGTCGCGGCTGCGGCGCGCCCTGGAACCCGGCCGCGCGCCGCGGGAGGAGGCCGAGGTACTGGTCTCCGCCCCGCCGGGCTACGCGCTGCGCGCCTCAGCGGACCAGGTGGACTCCTGGATGTTCGAGAGCGCGGTCAAGGCCGGTGGCGAACCCGCCGAGGTGTGGGGGCGCCTGGAGACCGCCCTCGCGCTCTGGCGTGGTCCGGCCCTGGCCGAGTTCTCCGACCTGCCGTGGGCGGTGGCCGAGGCGGGCCGGTTGGAGGAGTTGCGGCTGATCGCGGTCGAACGCCGCGCTGACGCGGGACTCCTCCTCGGTCACTCCGGTGCCCTGGTCGCCGACCTGGAGGCGCACGCCTCGGCGCACCCGCTGCGGGAGGAGGCCTGGCGGCTGCTCGCGCTGGCCCTGTACCGCAACGGCAGGCAGGGGGACGCGCTGGGAGCGCTCCGACGGGCCAGGGGGATGCTCCGCGACGAGCTCGGCCTCGACCTCGGCGCCGCCCTGCAGCGCCTGGAGTCCGACATGCTGGCCCAGGCCGTTCACCTCGACCCGCCCGCGGAGCCGGTCGCCGCGCGCGCGGCGGAACCTGCGGCACCGCGCCCGACGGCCACCGAGGAGCGGGCGCGGGCGCTGCCCGGGCTGCGCATCGTGGTGGTGGACGACCAGGCACTGGTCCGCACCGGCCTGCGCGTGGTGCTGGACAGCGAGCCCGGCTTCGAGCTCGTCGGGGAGGCGGAGAACGGCGAGCAGGCGATCGCCGTGGTCCGGGAGACCGCTCCGGACCTGGTGCTGATGGACATCCAGATGCCCAGGCTGGACGGGCTGACCGCCGCGCGACGGATTCTGGCCGATGAGGCACCGCCGAAGGTCGTCATGATGACCACCTTCGGCACGGATGACAACCTCTACGCGGCGCTGCGCGCGGGGGTGAGCGGGTTCGTCCTCAAGACGTCGGCGCCCGAGCAGCTCATCACCGCGATACGAGCCGCGCAGGCAGGGGACGCGTTGATCGACCCCGCCGTCACCACCCGCCTGATCGCGGCCTTCGCCGGGCGCACCAACCCGTCCGCGCCGCCCGGCCTGGCCGGTCTCGGGGACGCGGACCTCGACCTGATGAAGCTGGTCGCCAGGGGGCTGACCAACCGGCAGATCGCAGCGACCCTCGCGGTCTCCGAACGGTCGGTCTCACAGTCGGTGATCAAGCTGCTGGACCACCTCGGGCTGTTCGACCGGGCCCAGCTCGTCGTCACCGCGTACGAGTCCGGCCTGGTCAACCCCGGCGACGTGGGCAGATAGCGATGCGCCCGCGGGCACGGGAGCACGGCCGGGTGCTCGACGGCGTCGGCGACGTGCCCAGACGGGCCGTCGACGCGCTCACGGTGCCCGCCGGGCCCGCTGTGCCGCTCGCGCGCGCTCTGCCGCGCTCGCCACGGCGGCTCGCCGCCGTGGCGACGGCCGCCCTCTCCGTGGGACTCATCGCGGGCGGGGTCGTGCTCCGCCTCGGCCTGCCGCCCGAGTGGCAACCGGCGCTGGGCGGCACACCCCAGCTGACGGCGGGGCTGATGTTCCCCGTGGTCTGCGCCTTCCTGATGGCCCACCGCGCGCGTCCGGCCACGGCATGGCTGATGTGCGTGGGCGGCCTGCTGTGCGCGATCGACATCTTCTCCGAATCGGTGCTGTTCGCCTTCGCCGCGGCGGGAGACATGGACACGGCCGGCTACCTCCGCTGGCCCATGGTCATGAGCCACCACGCCGGCGGGATCCTGCTGGCGGTCATACTCCCGCTCTACTCCCCCGACGGCCGGCTGCCCTCCCGGCGCTGGCGGCCGTTGGTGGCGGTCGGCGCGGTCGCGGCGGTGACGAGCACGCTGCTCGACCTCACCCGTCCGGCACCCGACCAGGCGAGCTACCCGTGGCCACGGATCATTCCCAACCCACTCGCGCTGGAGGCCACGGCCCCCTACAGCATGGCCGCGCGCCAGGCGACCGCCATTCTGGTGTCGGTCCTCGCGTTGCTGGCGCTGGTCTCCCTGGTGCTGCGCTTCCGGCGGGCCGGACCCGCACTGCGCCGGCAGATCGCCTGGCCGCTGTTCGCGTTCGCCTTCTACGTCGCCTGCCTGCTCGCCGGACCCGACTGGTGGCTGGCCACCGCGATCTGGGCCGGGCTGGTCCCCGTGGCCATCGCCTTCTCCGTGCTGCGCTACCGGCTCTACGGCATCGACACCGTGGTCAGCCGCGCCTTCGTCGCCGCCGGGCTGATCACCGCGATCAGCGTCATCTACGCGGTCGGCGCGGTCGCCGGGCTGGCCCTGTCGGGATATGACCGGATCGGCGGCCTGATCGCGGCTTTGCTCGCCGGAGTGATCTTCCACCCGCTCCGGCACAGGCTCAGGAGCCTGGTGGACCGGCTCATGTACGGCACGCACGGCGACCCGCGGGCGTTCGCCGTGCGCCTGGCCAGGGAGGTCCGCGAGACCGAGCCGACCAACGCGCTCGCCGCCGTCGCCGCGGTGGTCAAGGACGGGCTGAGCGTCACCGGGGTCGCGGTCGAGGTGTACAAGCCCGGCACCAGGCAGGTACAGGTCGGCCTGCTGGGCCCGGCGCCACGCGGCGTACCGCTGGTCTGGCACGGCGAGCCGGTCGGGCTGCTGCTTCTGGGCTCCCCCGGCCCCCGCAGGTTCGCCGCAGCGCACAACGACCGCCTGATCGCGGTGGCCACCCCGTACGTCGCCGACGTGGTGCACGCGGTACGGATGACCGCCGACCTGCAGCACTCCCGGGAGCGCATCCTCACCGCCCGCGAGGAGGAGCGCCGCCGCCTGCGCAGGGACCTGCACGACGGGCTCGGCCACGCGCTGACCGACATGGCGATGGCCATCAACATGGCCAGGATCAGCCTACGCACCGCCCCCGACTCCGCCGACCGGCTCCTGGCGGAGCTGCGCGACGACATGGACACGGTCAGCGAGGAGATCAGGGAACTGGTGTACGGCCTGCGACCGCCCACCCTCGACGATCTGGGCCTGGCGGGGGCCGTGCGGGCCCTCGCCCAGGAGGGCACACCGAGGGTCGCCGTGGAGACCGAGGGCAACCTGTCGGACCTGCCCGCGGCAGCCGAGGTGGCCGCCTACCGCATCGCGCAGGAGGGGCTCACCAACGTCCGCAAGCACGCGAGGGCCAGCTCCGCGACCATCTCGCTGCGGCGCGGGGAGTCGCTGGTGGTGCGCGTCCAGGACGACGGGCACGGGATGCCCGCCGACCCCCGCTCGGGAGTCGGGCTGCTCTCCATGCGCGAGCGCGCCGCCGAGCTGGGCGGGACCTGCGTGATCGGGGCGGCCCCCGGCGGTGGCACGGTCGTGGAGGCCGTGCTGCCGATCGCGGCTGATCATTTGTAAACCTTTTGCCTCTTTCGGGACTCTAACTCCGTTAAGGAATTGACCCGAGGAGATCTCCTTGAAGTACTGGGCACTGGCCGCCGGCGCCGCACTCGCCGTGTCTGCCACCGCCACCCCCGCGGTGGCCTCACCCCGGACTGCCTCACCTCAGACGGCTCCCGTAGCGGGCGCCGTCTACTTCCGCTACGCCGGCAGCGGGGTCGAGGCGCTGACCCACCGGGGAGGCTGGAGCCGCCTGACCGCCGGAGACGGGGCCTTCGCCGGTCAGTTCGCGGTCGCGCCCGACGGCGGCAGGATCGCCTGGATCGACGACAAGAGCAGGCTGCACGTCAAGTCGGCCACCGGGGACAAGGTGATCGCCAAGAACGCCGCCTACGGCGGCCCCTGCCTGGCCCCCGCCTGGACCGCCGACGGCAGGCGGATCGCCTACCCGGTGCGGGGCACTGCCGAGGCCACCACCGTGGCCGTGGTCGGCGCCGACGGCAAGGGCCGGTTCAACGCCGGCAAGACCCTCGGCCCCTGTCACCTGACCTGGTCGGCCGACGGCAGGACTCTCGCCGGGTACGCGGGCGACGTCAACGGCGTCTACCTCCTGGACACCAGGCGGCGTGTCGCCAACCGCAACCCCGGCATCAAGCTCGCCAACCACGTGGAGAGCCTGTCGCCCGACAGCCGCAGGGTGGTGGTCAACGCCATCGGCCCGAACGCCCCGGGCGGTGACGGTTCCTGGCCGCTGTCGTTCTCCCCGTCGATCTACGACACCAAGACCGGGGCGAAGATCGCCATCCCGGTCAAGGGGCGGCTGCTCGGCGCGCGTTACCTGCGCGACGGCCGCCTGGCGGTCCGCGTCAAGGGCACGACCGCCAACACGATCGTGATCCTCTCCCGCGCGGGCAAGGAGCTCCAGCGGGTGGCCGAGCCGGCGGGGGCGAGGAACCTCGGACTGGTCGGGGTCCTCGACTGACGCCTCCCCCCGCATGAGACGACGCTGCCGGCAGGTTACTTTACGATCTTGATGACCCGCGCGTTGCCCGCCGGCCGGCAACCGGCTGGCAGAGCCCGGAACGTGCCGTTCTCGTCGCACCTCGCCGGACTTCCCGGGCGGCCGCCGGACCTGGGCTGCGCCTTTCATCCTGATACAGCAGGTTATGTGGGTAAAACGCGCCCAGAGGGATCACCTGAACGGTGATCTCTTGGTACGTCCCAATAGGATGGGCACGTGGCTCAACTCCGTATCGCCCTGGCCCAGAGCAATCCCGCCGTCGGCGACCTGGCCGCCAACAGCGACAGGCTCGTCGAGTGGACCCGGCGCGCCGCGGACCGCGGCGCGCACCTGGTCGTCTTCACCGAGATGTTCCTGACCGGCTATCCCGTCGAGGACCTGGTGCTGCGCACCTCGTTCGTGGAGGCGTCGATCTCCGCGATCGAGAAGGCCGCGCGACGACTGGACGAGGCGGGACTCGGCGAGATCCCGGTCGTCGTCGGCTACGTGGACCGCGCGAATCTCGCCCCGCGCGTCGGCCAGCCCAAGGGCGCCCCGCTCGACGCGGCGGCGCTGCTCCACCGGGGCCGGGTGGTCGTCAAGACCGCCAAGCACCACCTGCCCAACTACGGCGTCTTCGACGAGTACCGCTACTTCGTCCGCGGCGACCGGCTGCCGATCTTCCGGCTGCACGGCGTCGACGTGGCGATCGCGGTCTGCGAGGACCTCTGGCAGGAGGGCGGCCCCGTCGCCGTGGCGGCCGAGGCCGGAGCCGGGCTGCTGGTGGTGCCGAACGCCTCACCCTACGAGAAGGAGAAGGACGACGTACGGCTGGCGCTGGTGGCCAGGCGCGCCCGCGAGGCCGGTTGCGTCCTCGCCTACGTCAACCAGGTCGGCGGCCAGGACGAGCTGGTCTTCGACGGCGACTCGCTCATCGTCTCCGCCTCCGGCGAGCTCATCGCGCGCGCGGCGCGCTTCTCCGAGGAACTGCTGGTCACGGACCTGGAGCTGCCCGAGGCCAGGTACGGAGGACTCGGGGAGTTCCAGGTGGACGCCGGGGACAACACCGTGATCACGGTGGAGCGGCTGGAGCTGTCGCCCCACCCTCTGGAGCCGTACGAGCCGGAGCCCCCCGTGCTCGCCGGGCAGCTCGACGACACCGCCGAGATCTACTCGGCGCTGGTCCTCGCGGTCCGCGACTACGTCGCCAAGAACGGCTTCGGGTCGGTCATCCTGGGCCTGTCCGGCGGCATCGACTCGGCGCTGACCGCCACGATCGCCTCCGACGCCCTCGGCCCCGACCGGGTACACGCGGTGCTGATGCCGTCGCGCTACTCCTCCGACCACTCGCTGAGCGATGCCCAGGAGCTGGTCGACCGGCAGGGGATCAACGCCGGCACCGTGCCGATCGCCGACATCGTCAACGGCTTCGAGAAGGAGATCGAGCTCTCCGGCCTGGCCGCGGAGAACCTCCAGGCCCGGGTGCGCGGCATGCTCCTGATGAGCCTGTCCAACCAGCACGGCCACCTCGTCCTCACCACCGGCAACAAGAGCGAGCTGGCCACCGGCTACTCCACCCTCTACGGCGACTCCGCGGGCGGCTTCGCGCCCATCAAGGACGTGCTCAAGACCCTGGTCTGGGAGCTGTCGCGCTGGCGCAACGCCCAGGCGGGCCGCTCGGGTGAGTTCCTGCACCCCTTCGCGGTGCCGCCGATCCCGGAGAACTCGATCGAGAAGGAGCCCAGCGCGGAACTCCGCCCCGACCAGCGCGACACCGACTCCCTTCCCGAGTACGAAGTCCTGGACCGGCTGCTGGGCGACTACGTCGAGAAGGACATGGGCTCGGCCGAGCTGATCGCCGCCGGACACGACCCCGCGCTGGTCGCCCGGGTGATCCGCCTGGTCGACCTGGCCGAGTACAAGCGCCGCCAGTATCCCCCGGGCCCCAAGATCACCCCCAAGAACTTCGGCCGCGACCGCCGCCTCCCCATCACCAACCGCTGGCGCGAGACCACCGGCTGACCGGGATCTCCCACGGTCCCGGCCCGCGACCGTGGCTCCCTTCGCGACCGGCCGGACGTCGGCGCGGTGGGGTTGGAGAACGCGGGCGGGGGCGGAAGTCCGGGCCGAGGTCGTGTGTCTCACCGGGCGAGGCAGAGCCGCGCCGGGTCTCAGCCGGGGCCGAGGCCGGTCAGGAGTTGGTCGACGATCCGTTCGGCCAGGTCGGAGGGGAGCTCGCCGTTCTCTTCCGGGCCCTCGGTGCGGATGTACCACATGATGGTGCCGACCACCGTCGCCATCGCGATGCGAACGTCGAGGCCGGCCCGGAGCTCGCCGGTGGCGATGCCGCGCCGCAGCAGGGCGGCCATCGCCGTCCTGCGCGGCTCGATGGTCGCCTGGCGGATGCGTTCCACCAGGCGCGGGTGCCGCTCGGCCTCGTTCATCGCGATGTTCATCACGCAGCGGTTGCGCGCGTCGCACGCGTCTTGCTGGAAGACCCGCATGTAGGTGATCAGATCCTCACGGACCGAGACGCCCCCCGGCGCGGGAAACGGCCTCTTGAGGGTCGCCAGCGCGTCAACGAGCAGGTCCTCCTTGCTGGACCAGCGCCGGTAGATGGTGGTCTTGCCGACCCCCGCGCGAGCGGCGATGCCCTCGATCGACAGTTCGGAGAGGCCGCTGCTCTCCCCGACCAGATCGAGGGTCGCGTCGATGATGGCCTTCTCCGCCCTGGCGCTGCGGGGACGGCCCGCGGGGCGGGTCGTCTGAGCCTGGGCTGTCCGAGCCTCGGCCATCTGGGTCTCGTCGGTGGTCGTCATCGCACACCTACACTACTGCCGGTTCCTTATCGCGATCTATACCCCGCGGGGCGGGGGTCCCGGAGGACCTGCCGGGCAGCCACCTGAGCACCACCAGGGCTCCCACCAGCGCGATGGCCGCGGAGACGAGGGCGGTGACGTGCATGCCCTCGACGAAGGCGAGCTTCGCCGGTTCGATCAGCGCCGCCCCCCGCTCGCCGAGGCCCTGGGCCACACCGAGCGTTCCGGTCAGCGACTCCCCGGCGATGTGCCTGAGCGGGTCGGGCAGACCGGTCAGCGCGGGGGCGATCTGGTCGCGGTAGGTGGCCGAGAGCAGCGAGCCCAGCAGCGCGACGCCGAGCGCGCCGGCCACCTGGCGGACCGTGTTGCTCATGGCCGACCCGACGCCCGCCTTCTCCCTGGGGAGCGCCTCCATGATCGCGGTGGTCGCCGGGGGCATGATGTTGGCCATCGCCGCACCCTGGACGAAGAACACGATCTCCAGTACGAGGATCGGGGTGTGCTGGTCCATCAGCGAGTAAGAGGCCAGCGCGCCGGCCACGATGACCATGCTGACGGTGGCGGTCAGCCTGCCGCCGAAGCGCGTGGCCATCTGCTGGCTGAGCGGGGCGAAGATCAGCTGGGCGGCGGCGAAGGGGATCATCAGGGCGCCCGCCTGCAGCGCGCTGAAGCCCAGCACGATCTGCAGGTAGAAGACCAGGAAGAACATCGCGCCCATCATCGCGAAGAACACGATGCCGACCATGCCGACCGCGGTGGCGAAGCGCGGGTCGCGGAAGTAGCGGACGTCGAAGGCCGGGTGGTCGATGCGGCGCTCGTACCAGACGAAGACGCCGAGCACGACGACGCCGAGGATCGCCGGGACGAACACCTCCGCGCTGGCGATCGTGGCCAGCTCACCGCCCCGGATGATGCCGTAGGTGACGGCGACCAGACCGACGATGGAGAGGATCACACCGACCGGGTCGAGCCTGGACGGGTGCGGGTCACGCGACTCGGGCACGACCAGACCGATCAGCACCATGCTGACCAGCACGATCGGCAGGTTGATCAGGAAGACCGACCCCCACCAGAAGTGCTCGATGAGCAGCCCCCCGGTGATCGGCCCGATCGCCACGGCCAGGCCCACGCCGCCGGCCCAGACACCGATCGCCTTGCCGCGCTCCTGCGGGGGGAAGACGTTGGAGATGATGGCCAGCGTGGCCGGCATGATCGCGGCACCGCCGATGCCCATGAACGCCCGGGCGACGATCAGCTGCATGGGGTCCTGGGCGTAGGCGCTGGCCAGCGAGGCCAGGCCGAACAGGACCATGCCCACCATGAGCATGCGCCTGCGGCCGGTACGGTCGCCGATCACCCCGAAGGTGAACAGCAGGCCCGCGAAGACGAGCGTGTACGAGTTGATCGCCCATTCCAGCTGGCTCTGGCTGGCCCCCAGGCCCACCTTCGGATCGGCGATCGTCTTCAGCGCGACGTTGAGGATGGTGTTGTCGAGCACGACCGCGAGGAGGCTGAAGACCAGCACTCCCAGGATCTGCCACCGTCTCGGGTGACCAAGCTGTTGTTCCACGAAGGCCCCGTTTTTCGATACGTATGAGTTTCGAAACATCACCGTAGCGCCATCTTTTTCGATACGCAACCGTGTCGTTTCGTATTTATCGTGACATATCGCGATACACGCACCATTGGGAGCGCGCCGGGGTTCAGGCGGCGAGTGGGAGCGGCTCCTCGACCGAGCTCTCGGTGCGCCGCCAGAACGGCAGGGCGACCAGGACCATCAGCACGCAGCCCAGCCCGGCGGCGGCGAAGGCCCAGCCAGGACCGGGGCCGTCGATGATCACACCCGCGATGGGCGCCGCGGAGGCACCACCGATCAACAGCGCCGTGCCGTGCAGGCCCATCGCCTCACCACGGGCCTCCGCGGGAACCCAGCGGCTCACGGTGTCGATCGAGGAGGACAGCGCGGGGGCGCACAGCACGCCCGCCGGCAGCAGGGCCAGGACCAGCCAGTGCCAGTCGCCGCCGACCAGCCCGACGGGAATGGTGAGCACCCCCATGGCTCCGATCAGGACCAGCGGCGAGCGCCCACGGGGCAGCATGCCGTACACGAAGCCGCCGGTCAGCGAGTAGGCGCACCACAGGGCGATCGCCAGACCGATCCACGCGGTGTCGCCGCTCCGCTGCATCGTCGCCACCATGGACAGCTCGGTGGCGGCCAGCACGAAGGTCGCCGCGACGACGGTGCCGAGCAGTCCGAGCATGCCCGGGGTGAGCCACTGGCGGCGCGCGACCCTCGCCACCGGCTCACGGAGCTCCTCGGCCGAGCGGATGGGCGGGTTCAGCACGATCAGCGCCGTCCCCGAGCCGACCAGGCCGACCGCGACGATGCCCATGGTGGGGACGCTGCCGAGGGAGGTCACCCCCGCGATCGCCAGGGCGGGGCCGGCCATGTAGGAGAGCTCCACGATCATGGAGTCGAGGGAGAACCCCATCCTGCGCTGGTCGACCGGGACCAGCGCCGTGAGGCACTGCCTGATCACGCTGAACACCGGGAGGGCGAGGAGGCCCGCGGGCACCGCGGCGGCGAGCAGCACCGGGAACGGCATCGCCCACGCGACGGACCAGAAGACGAGCTGGGCGAGCGTGGTCACCGCCAGCACCGGGCGCAGGCCGTGCCTGTCGACGAACCTGCCCGCCAGCGGTGAGCCGACGGCCATGCCCACGGTGCTCGCCATGGTCACCAGACCGGCCGCGCCGAAGCCCATGCCGAGTCCCCCGGGGTCAACGACATGCATCGTCAGCGTGATGGCGACCGCGGTCGAGGGAATGCGGGCGAGCAGCCCCACCAGCAACAACGACCGCACGCCCGGGAGTGCCAGCAGGCGGCGGTAAGGTTCTACAGCCATTTTGATTACTTACCTCCGCCAGCATTGTGCCGTACGCACCCGACACTTCCGCCACCGGATTTACCTCGCGGGTGTGCGGTACGCCACCCACACCCCCGCCATCGGATTACCCGGCCGGTCGGGTCTGTTGAACCTGCCGAACGCGTGCAATCATCGGAACCGTCCGGGGACGCCATCAGGGGCGCCTCGAGACTTCACTGGAGGTCCCATGTCCTCTTCCTCCCCCAGCCGGCCGACCTCGCTCTACGGCGGCCAGGCCGGCCGAAGGATCACCGTACGCGACGTCGCCGCCGCCAAGGAGCGCGGCGAGCGGTGGCCGATGGTCACCGCGTACGACGCGATGACCGCCAGGGTCTTCGACGAGGCCGGCATCCCCGTGCTGCTCGTCGGCGACTCGGCGGCCATGGTCGTGTACGGCTACGACTCGACGCTCCCCGTATCGGTGGACGATCTCATGCCGCTGACCGCGGCCGTGGTGCGCGGTTCCTCCCGCGCGATGGTCGTGGCCGACCTGCCGTTCGGCTCCTACCAGGCATCTCCCCAGCAGGCCCTGGAGACGGCCGCCAGGTTCATGAAGGAGGCCGGTGCCCACGCGATCAAGCTTGAGGGTGGGCGGCGGGTGCTCCCCCAGGTCGAGACGCTGGTCTCGGCGGGCATTCCGGTGATGGCCCACCTGGGCCTGACCCCCCAGTCGGTCAACGCGCTCGGCGGCTACCGGGTGCAGGGCCGCGGCCAGTCGGGTGACGAGCTGATGGCCGACGCCAAGGACCTGGAGTACGCCGGAGCGTTCGCCGTGGTCCTGGAGTGCGTTCCCGCCGAGCTGGCCGAGCGGGTCACCTCGTCCCTGTCGATCCCGACGATCGGCATCGGTGCCGGGCCCGGCACCGACGCGCAGGTCCTCGTCTGGCAGGACCTGATGGGCCTGACCGCCAGCCCGGCCAGGTTCGTCAAGAAGTACTTCGACCTGGCCCACGAGATGGACCGGGCGGTGCGTAGCTTCGCCGACGAGGTGTCGACCGGCGCCTTCCCCGCTCCCGAGCACAGCTACAGCTGACGACTCCGGGCCCCGGCGTCCCAGGAAACCCTGGCGGCGCCGGGGCGTTCAGGCGCGGCGCGAGATCAGGCGAGCGTGGCGGGGTCGGTGTTGGCGCCGCACACGACCACGGCCACCCGCTCCCCTTCGGCCGGGGTGTAGACGCCGGACAGCAGAGCCGCGTACGCGGTGGCGCCCGCGTGCTCGGCGGCGATCCGGTGCTCCCGCCACATCTCGCGCCGTGCCTCGACGATGGCCTCCTCGGAGACCAGCAGGCTCCGTATCCCCGCCGCGCCCGTGATCTCACAGGCGATCTCGCCCGCCCGGCTCGCGCCCAGGGCGTCGGCCCCCACCCCCGCGACCTCGACCCCGACCGGCCGGCCGGCCTCCAGCGCCCGGTGCAGGGTCGGGATGAGCTCGGGCTCGACGGCGACCACGCGGGCGTGGCCGTCGAGTGCGACGGTGATCCCGGCGACGAGCCCGCCGCCGCCGACCGCGACGAGGACCGTGTCGACTCCCCCGGTCTGCTCCAGGATCTCCAGGCCGACCGTGCCCTGCCCCGCGACCACCTCCGCCTGGTCGTAGGCGTGCACGTCCAGGGCACCGGTCTCGGCCGCGCGCTTGACAGACGCCTCGTAGGCGTCGGCGTAGACGGCACCGACCTGGGTCACCCGCGCGCCCAGCGCGCGCAGCCCGGCCACCTTCACCGGGCTGGACACCGTGGGCACGAAGATCTCCGCCGGGACACCGAGACCGCGTGCCACGTACGCCACCGCCAGGCCGTGGTTGCCCCCGCTCGCCGCGATCAACCCGGCCTCGGGGATCTCTCCCATGGACAGGGCGCGGTTGAAACCTCCTCGCGCCTTGAACGACCCCGAGTACTGCAACCCCTCCAGCTTGAAGAACAGCCCCGGCGACACCTCGACCACCGGTGTGCGCCGGACGTACCCCGCGATGCGCTCGGCAGCCCGCCGCACGTCCCCGATCGACACGCTCACGCGCGTCCCCTTCCCACAAAGCGGCTCGGAAAGCGGCCACCCTTCCTGCGGCCCCGTGCCGCAGTCTAGGAGACACCGTGGATCCCTCAGGCGAGCGCCTGCTCGAAATCGGCCCACAGGTCCTCGATGTGCTCGATGCCGACCGCCACCCGTACGGTGCCCGCACCGACCCCGTGCCGGGCGAACTCCTCGGCCGTCAGGGAGCGGTGGGAGGTGGTCGCGGGGTGCAGGATGAGCGTCTCGACACCACCGAGGGACGGGGCCAGCAGGGCCAGCCGCACCGAGCTCATGAACCGCTCGCCCGCCGCCCGGCCACCGACCAGGTCGAACGAGAAGACACCCCCGAAGTCCGGCAGGAGCTTGGCCGCCAGCTCGTACGAGGGATGCGAGGGCAGGCCCGGCCAGTGCACGACGGAGACCGCGGGGTGGTCGTTCAGCCGGGTGGCCAGCTCGCGGGTGTTGAAGCAGTGGCGCTCCATCCGCAGCGGCAGTGTCTGGATGCCGCGCAGGGTGAGCCAGGCGGCGAACGGATCCGCGGTGGCACCCAGCTTGACGTTGTAGGCCCACACCCTGCGGTACATCTCCTCCGCGGCGAAGACGGCGATCCCGCCGAGCACGTCGGTGTGCCCGCTCAGGTACTTGGTCGTGGAGTGCACCACGATGTCGGCTCCGTGCTCCAGCGGCCGGCACAGGATCGGTGAGGCGAAGGTGTTGTCGACCACGGAGACGAGTCCGGCCTCGCGTGCCACCGCGCACATGCCCGGCAGGTCGGCGACCTGGGTCACCGGGTTGGCGATGGTCTCCAGGTAGACCAGCTTCGTCTCCGGCCGCACGGCCGCGCGCAGCGCCGCCGGGTCGTCCTCGGGGACGTAGGAGACCGAGATCCGGAAGCGCCGCTCCAGGTCGTTGATCATCGAGGCGGTGCCGCCGTAGAGCGCCTGCTGCGCGATCAGGTGATCACCGGGCTCCAGCAGCGCGAGCAGCACCGAGTTGATGGCCCCCATTCCGGAACCGGTGGCCACGGCCCCGGCACCGCCCTCCAGGCCGGCGACGGCCTCCTCCAGGGAGCGGACCGTCGGGTTCGACAGGCGCCCGTAGACGAAAGCCCCGTCCGGGCGGCCCATCCCGTCGGCGAAGACGGCCGGGTCGTCGAAGACGAAGCCGGAGGTCTGGTAGAGCGGCACCGTGATGGAGCGGCTGCCGTTCAGCTGCGGCTGAGGAAGGTGGACGGTGCGGGTCTCCGGACGAAAATCAGTCATGAGATAAGAATGTCCGGTTAACAGGCTGTTTGTCAGATCTGGTTGGTGCGATGTTCGTCATCAAAAGCACAGGTCACCCTGGCCCAGGACACCGGAAAGGCCACCGTGGCGGCGAGCACGGCGGCATCGTGGTCGAGTCTGTTCTCCCCATCCGGATATGATCGGCGTGGGCAGGCCGTCAGCTCGCGGCGCGGCGCTGGACGTACAGGGTCTGTTCGTCACCGGCGCGCCTGGAGGTCGCCCGGCAGGGTCTGCGCGTCGACCAGCCGGGCGTACGGCCCGGCGGCTGCCAGGAGTTCTTCGTGGCGGCCCGCCTCGACGACGCGACCCCGATCCACTACAAGGATCACATCGGCGTCCCGGACGGTGCTCAGCCGGTGTGCGATCACGATGCGTGTCTGCTCGAACCCGGTCAGGTTGGCCTCGATCTCGGCCTCGGTCATGGTGTCCAGGTGACTGGTGGCCTCGTCGAGCAGCAAGATCTCCGGCTTGGCGAGTAGCGCCCGGGCCAGGGCGATGCGCTGCCGTTGTCCGCCAGAGAGACCGCCGCCTTCGGTCAGCAGCGTCTTGTACCTCATGGGCATGGCCGCGATGTCCTCGTGCACGCAGGCCAGTCGGGCCGCCTCCGCCACCTCGTCCAGGGAGGCTTCCGGCGAGCCAAGGGAAATGTTGTCGAAGATCGTTCCGGTGAACAGGGCGGGCTCCTGGGTCACCACTCCGAACCGGCGGCGCAACAGGCCTGGATCCAGGCGGCCAGCCGGGACTCCGTTGTAGGAGATCTCTCCCTCGGTCGGCGGGAACAGCCCGAGCAGCAGGCGAGCGAGGGTGCTTTTCCCCGACCCGGACCGTCCGACCAGGGCGATCTTCTGCCCGGCGCGAACTCTCAGATCGACGCCCCGCACGATCCATGGGCTTTCCTGCGTGTACCGAAAACCGACCTGGCGCAGCTCGATCGGGCTGTCCGCGCCATCGGCCTGACGGGGCGGGAGAGCGACACCTGATGAGGGGGACTCAGGATCGGTGTCCAATATGTCGGCCAGTCGTTCGGCCTGCACGCGGGCCATCTGGACGGCTCGTATGCTGCCGGTCAGCGATGCCAGCGGTGCCAGGGTCGCGGCGGCCAGCGCGAGGAGGCCGAGCATGGTGCCGGGGCTGAGGTGGTGGGTGACGACCTGCCAGGCGCCGGCCCACAGCAGGGTCAGGGGGGCGCCGAACCGCAGCGCGGCCAGGGCGGTGTCCTGGCCTCCCTGGGCGACTCCACTCCGCCATACCTGCCGCATTTGAACGCCGAGCAGACGCACCCAGCGGTCAAGGATATGAGGCTCGACCGCCGACGCTTTGATCGTCTCGATTCCCCGGACGGCCTCGATCAACTGTCCCTGGGCGTCGTTCCGTGCCTCGTGCTCCCGATGGGCCAGCTCACAGAGCCACCGGTGGGTGCCGACGAGCAGAAGGATCTGTGCCACCGCGAAGGCGATGAGCACTCCACCCAGGAGCGGGGAGCGCACGGTCACCACCGCCAGGTAGCCGACCGCGAGAGGCCCGTCGAGCAGAGCGGTCAGGGCCTGACCGGTGAGCATCTCCCGCAGAACGCTGACGCTTGAGATCCGCGAGACCAGGTCGGACGAGCTTCGATGGGCGAAGAACCGGAAAGGGAGCGCGAGCAGACGTTTCCCCAGATCATCGAGCAGCGCGGTGTCCGCTCGGGTGCGTAATCTGACCAGTGCCCATGTCCGCACCCCGCCGACCACGAGCTGAGCGCATACCGCCGCGGCCACGCCGTACCCGAGCAAGGACAGCAGGTCGATCTCGCCGGCGGCCAGCACGTGGTCCACGACCAGCTCGGTCACGGCGGGCAGGACCAGCCCCAGGGCTTGCATGACAACGCTGAGCAGCGCGAGAAGGACCAGCACGCCGCGGTGACGTGACAGCAGGACGCGAGAGTACCGTACCCACCAGTTCCCGCGCTCGCCGAACCGCCCTCTAGAGAAGTCCGCTCCGGCCTCGAGGGTGAGCACCACACCGCTGTAGTTTCGAGCGAACTCCTCATGAGTGAGGCGTACCCGGCCCGGCCCCGGATCGACGATGGTGACGCGGGTTTCGCTCACGCGCTCGACCACCACGAAATGACTGTTACGCCAGTAGGCCACGGCGGGCAGCGGAATCGAGGCCATCTCCGTGGCTGGGGTGGACAGCGCACGAGTGGTCAGCCCACGCGCCCGAGCCGTGCGGACCAGGGTCAGCGCGCTCACCCCGTCCCGTCCGATGTCCATCTCCTCAGCCAGGGCGCGCACGGAGGTGCGGTGCCCGTGAGCGCTGAGGACCATGGCGAGGCAGGCCGCTCCGCACTCGACCGCGCTGTGCTGAAGGATGATCGGAACTCTCACAAAACAATCAGTGTCGGGTGCTCTCCTTGCGTTTCACTTGGAGCCGGACCGCCGCCGCTTGGAGCCGGGCCACTACCTGGCCTGTTTCCAAACGCCGTTCCGTTCGACGAGTCCTGACCGCCTGGAGCCGTCGTCGAGGTGGTCGCGCTCGACCACGCGCGCATCGTGATCCCCCAAGCGAATCACAAGGGAATCAATAGCCCCATGCCGGAGAGTGAACCCACTTGTAGCCCTTCCCGGGCTTCCGAAGAAGAGAGGACCCGCATGAGCGACGAACCGCGCACCCAGATCGGTGATATCGCGCCGGTCGGTGCGGAGCTCGAGGAGAGCACGCTGCGCACCATCAACGGCGGTCTCCCGGCCGAGCTGCAGACCTGGCAAGACCCGCCCGGCATCTGCAAAACAGATGTCTACGGCTAAACGATCATTTGGTGCGGGGACGCCGTCGTGGCGTTCCCGCGCCGTCTCGCTTTCCTGGAGCGCCCCCCATGCCGATACCGGGTGTCCTGATCCTCACCAGCGAAGAGGACCCGCACGCCTTACATGTCCGCGCCCTGCTCGCCGACCGCGGCGCCCAGATCACGATCTTCGATCCCGGTGACTACCCCGTCAAGGCGCGCGTGGAACTGGCGTACACCGCTCGTGGTCTTGCCCGGCGCCTTCTGCGCACTCAAACGGGCACACTCGATCTGGACACTCTGACAGCCCTGTGGTGGCGGCGTCCGACACCACCTGCGACGCATCCCGACCTTACCGATCCCGCGGTGGCCGACTACGCCGCACGCGAGTGTCAGGACCTGCTCACAGATCTGTGGGAGCACCTGCCGTGCCGCAAGATGCCCGCGGACGATTCGGTGATCCGGCGGGCCGGACGCAAGCCCTCCCAGCTTCTCCTCGCGGCGGAACTGGGATTCGCGATCCCGGAGACCCTCATCGCGACCGAGGCCGAGGCGTTCTGGGAGTTCCATGAGCGCCATGACGGTCATGTCGTGACCAAGCCATTGGGCAAGCCGTGGGCGGAGAACCTGGTGGGGGGCGGCACGATCGCCCGGTTCTGCGAGCCGGTCTCCGCTCGTGACGTGGCGTACGCGGCCGCTCTGCGATTCTGCCCGGTCATTGTTCAACAGTACGTTCCCAAACGCCTGGAACTGCGGGTCACGGTCGTCGGTGAACAGGTGTTCGCCGCGGAGATCCATTCCCAGGTGGCCAACCGGTCCAGTTTGGATTGGCGCCGGTACGACATCGAGACCACCCCACACCGCATACACCGGCTTCCGGACAAGGTGGCTCGGCGCTGCCTGGATATGACAGAACGCCTGGGGCTCCTGTACGGGGCTTTCGACTTGATCCTCACCCCCGACGACCAGTACGTGTTCCTGGAGGTCAACCCCAACGGCCAATGGCTGTGGATCGAGCGGCTGACCGGTCTGCCGATCAGCCAGGCCATCTGTGACGTGCTATTGGAAGGAGCCTCATCGTGACCGCCGAGCTGCTCGAAAACGCCTTGGAGTGGTTGAGGGAGTTGGGCGACGTACGGCCAGAGGAGGCACGCGAACGACTTGGCGCGCTACGCGCCCGCTATCCGGGCATCGCCATGCGATTGGTGTGGCAGCGTGAGGCCGCCACAGACCAGTACCACTACGATCTGCTTTTTCCCTCGGCAGAGGGTACGACCTCGCTGGCGTTCGCCCCGGACCGGGCCATTCCATGGCCACTGCGGAACAGCCAGCGAGCAGGTGAGCAACTGGTGCTCCGGGTCAACGGCACCGACATGCTCATCGAGCAGGTCATCTCCCTGCTGGACGTCCTGTGGGACGACGCCGCTCTTTCCCGGCGTCTGGTCAACGCCTGCCTGATAGGACAGGCCGCGGATGTCGAGGACATCGACCTGCCCGACGACCGGTTGCAGGAGGCCATGGACGCCTTCCGCCGGGCTCGGGGATTGCTGACCGCGCAGGCGACCAGGGCATGGATGGCGGAGCGCGGTGTCAGCCATGCCCAGTTGGAGAGGATCGTCGCCGTTGAGGCCACGGTGGCGGCCCTGCGGCAGAAAGTGGCCGGTGGGCGGGTGGAGGACTTTTTCGCCGATCATCGTGACGCGTTCGACCGGCTGCGGGTCGTGAGATCACGGTATGCCGACCAGGCTCACGCCGAAGCCGCCGTAGCCCGGCTTCGCGCCGCGGATGTGCGGGGAGCCGAAGTGGTCGCCATGGCCACCGAGGAGTCCCTGGCTGGACTGGCCACCTCTCGGATAGAAGGCGGTTACCGGGAGGATCTCATCACCTCCTACGGCGCGAAGGCCGTGGAAGCGCGGGCGGGGACGGTCATCGGGCCTGCCGCTCTGGAGGGTGGTTTCTGCTTCGCGTACGTGCTGGCCGTGGAACCGGCGGTGCTGGATCGGTTCACCCGGAAGTTCATCGAAGAGCGGCTCTTAGACGAATGGCTGCGGGAACAGCGTCGGCACGCGCATGTGGAATGGTTTTGGGGTAGCAAGTCGCGTACCGATGAACTCACCGCCGACCTGCGATCCTGACGGGTCCGCCGTGATGCCGAGTGGTGCTTGAAAGTCGGCGTCGAGGCCGGTCGGCGAACCGCCCTGGTGCGGTGATGGCCGCGGTGGGCGGGTGCGCGGGCGGCCTCCTCCAGCGCCTTCACCAGCTCGCCGTCCAGGACCATCCCTGCGGCGTGGTGGAGTCCACGCTGACCAGGTCAAGGTCGGCCTGCCCACGGGCCACGGCCTCGGTGATCATCGCCTGCATCAGGTGCTCGAAGACGCCCGCCGTGGCCCATGAGCGGAACCGGTCGTAGACGGTGGACAGAGGTCTCCACGCGCCATGGCAACGGCCTACCAGGACCGGAGGCCAATGCGCAGGTGAATCCCTCTGACCTCAACTCCGTACAGGCCCTAGATGTCGGTGACCCGCAGGCCGGCGTGGGCCTTGTAGCGGCGGTTGATCGAGATGAAGTTGGCGGTCATCGCCTCGACCTGGTGGGCGTTGCGCAGGCGACCGCCGTACACGCCGCGCATGCCGGGGATGCGGCCCGCCAGCGCCTGGACGGTGTCGGTGGCCTCACGGTCGTCGCCCAGCACGAGCACGTCCAGGTCGATCTTGTCGACCTCGGGGTTCAGCAGCAGGACGGCGGAGACGTGGTGGAAGGCGGCGACCACCCGGCTCTCGGTCAGGACCGCGGCCGCCTGCTGGGCGGCGCTGCCCTCCTCGACCGCGAGTGCGTACGCGCCCTGCTTGTCGAAGCCGAGCGGGTTGACGCAGTCGATGACGATCTTTCCGGCCAGCTCGGCACGGAGAGACTCCAGCGTGGAGCGGTGCCCGTCCCAGGGAATGGCCACGATCACCACGTCGGCCTCGGCCGCCACGGTCGGGTTGTCGGCACCGCGCACCGATCCGCCGATGCTCGCCGCCGCCTCCTGAGCACGCTCGGCGCTGCGTGAGCCGATCAGCACGCTGTGTCCGGCGAGGGCGAACCGCCGCGCCAACCCCTTGCCCTGGTCCCCGGTCCCGCCCAGGATCCCGATCGAGATTCCCCCCACGTCCGGAATATCAGTGCTCACTCACCGCTCCTCATCATCCCCGACCCTCAAGATCGGACTTCATCGACCATATCGTCTGCCCCGAATCCTCTCAGGGGCGCATTCCCAGGATCATTGCGGGGGGCTGGTGCACGATGGTGCCATGGACGCTGGGTCGGTGACACTGCTGCGCGAGATCCTGGCTTCGACGGGCTGGATCGAGCGGACCCGCGAGCTGGGCCTCGCCCTGCGCGCGACCCGCTCGGCCGGCGGCCTGCTGGTGGTCGGCACGCCCGAGGAGGAGCCCTGGCACCTGACCGCGCACCTGAGCGACGAGGCCAGGCTCTCCGGGCTGCCCCAGCTCTCCCCGACGCTGGTCCGCTGGGCGCCCGCCCCCGACGCGCCCGCGCACCTGCGGGTCGGGCTGGACCGGATCCGGCAGGCCGGACGGGGCGAGACCCTGTTCGTGGTCGCCGAGGAGCGCGCTCCCGAGGCGCTGCTGGAGCGGGTGAGCGACGCCCGCAGGACCGGCACGACGATCCTGGCCCTGGACGGCGGTGACACGGACCTTACCGGCCTGGCCCACGACGCGCTGACGGTCCCCGAACGGGCGCCGTTCTCCTTCGACGGGGCGCAGCATCTGGTGAGCATGGCCGCGGGCGAGGTCGAACGGCGCCCCACCCTGCGTGACCGCCTGGCCAGGCTGCTGGAGCGGGTCAGCGGCCCGCAGGTCACCGACTAGGCCCTGTCCTGCGGATCTTGCCGTGGCGAGGATCGGTCAGGTGGTGTCTCGCAAGGCGGAGGAGGGAGCCGCAGCGTGCTGCGGTGACCGA
>NZ_JBEXGU010000023.1:0-80836 GCF_040607515.1 Streptosporangium sp. NPDC005286
TGTGCTCTGCGGAGCCCGGGCCCCGCGGTCGCCGGAGGCCGGAGGGCGGTCCGTGGTCACCGCGTCGGTGACCGGCCGGCCAGGCAGGCAGCCGCCGGCCCCCACGGCCGTCGCGGGATCACCGGGCGATCCATTCTCAGTACGTCAAGACTCGGACATACCAATCAGAGGAGATCAAGTGAACGAGCAGCAGAACCGGCGGCCGGGCCGCGTCGCGATGGTCACCGGGGCCGCACGTGGCATCGGCGCCGCGGTCGCGAAACGGCTCGGCGAGGACGGATTCGCCGTGGCGGTCCTGGACCTGGACGAGGCGGCGTGCAAGCCGGTGGTGGACGAGATCGAGGCCGCCGGTGGCCGGGCGCTGGCGGTCGGTGTGGACGTGGCCGACGAGCAGGCGGTGGAGGCCGCGGTGGCCAGGGTCGCCGGGGAGCTCGGCGCTCCGACGGTGCTGGTGAACAACGCCGGCATCATCCGCGACAACCTGCTGTTCAAGATGACCGCGACCGACTGGGACGCGGTGATGGGCGTGCACCTGCGCGGGGCTTTCCTGATGAGCAGGGCCGCGCAGAAGCACATGACCGAGGCGGGATGGGGGCGCGTCGTGAACCTGTCCAGCACCTCCGCGCTCGGCAACCGGGGGCAGGCCAACTACGCCGCGGCCAAGGCCGGCCTGCAGGGTTTCACCAAGACGCTGGCGATCGAGCTGGGCAGGTTCGGGGTCACCGTGAACGCGATCGCGCCGGGGTTCATCGAGACCGAGATGACCGCCGCCACCGCCGAGCGGGTCGGGGTGCCGTTCGAGCACTTCAAGGCGGCGGCGGCCAAGGAGATCCCGGTCGGCCGGGTCGGCCGGCCCGAGGACATCGCCGCGACCGTGTCGTTCTTCGTACGGGAGGAGGCCTCGTTCGTGTCCGGTCAGGTGATCTATGTCGCCGGCGGGCCCCGCGCCTGACGGCGGAGACGACGAGGAGACGCGAATGAGGACGTTCAACGGTGTCGGCACCCACCTGGGCCACCGCGACCGGCACACGATCACCGGCGTCACCTGCGGCCGGGCGACCGTCGAGCGGGAGGGCGGTGACAGGCCCGCCCGCGTCGCCGGCACTGTCCCGACGGTGGTGGCCTGACATGTCCGACCAGGAGGTGCGCGACGTCGCCCCGGGCCATGACGACCCTCCCGGGGTGGATCCGGCCCGGGTCTCGGCCTACCTTGCCGATGCCGCGCCCGGGCTGGTCGGCGGTCCGCTCCGAGCGGAGGTGATCGCCGGCGGCAAGTCGAATCTCACCTACCTGGTGAGTGACGGCACCGGTGAGTGGGTCCTGCGCCGGCCCCCGCTGGGGCACGTGCTCGCCACGGCGCACGACATGGCCCGGGGAGCATCGCGTGATCACCGCGCTCGGCCCCACCGACGTCCCGGTTCCCCGGACGTACGCGCTCTGCGAGGACCCCGGCGTGATCGGTGCGCCGTTCTACCTGATGGAGAAGGTCGAGGGGACGCCGTACCGGACGGCCTCCCAGGTCGAGCCGCTGGGCCGGGACCGGACCCGGGCGATCTGTGAGCGGATGGTCGACACCCTCGCCGTTCTGCACGCCGTGGATCCGGCGGACGTCGCGCTGTCCGACTTCGGGCGGCCGGACGGGTTTCTGCAACGGCAGGTACGGCGCTGGAAGAGGCAGCTCGACGCGTCGTACAGCCGGGACCTCACCGGTGCGGAGGAGCTGCACCGCAGGCTCCGGCTGAGCGTGCCCGAATCGCCGGCCCCCGCGATCGTGCACGGGGACTTCCGGCTCGACAACCTGCTCGTCGACGGCTCGGGCGACGTCGTCGCGGTGCTGGACTGGGAGATGGCGACACTCGGGGACCCGTTGACCGACCTCGCCCTGCTGCTGGTCTACCAGCGTCTGGCGACGTTCGGGATCGATCACCCCCTGCCCGACGTCTCGACCGCACCCGGCTACCTCGCCGACGGCGAGATCCTGGACCGCTACTCCGTCGCGAGTGGCCGGAACCTGTCGGATATGGGCTTCTACCTTGGGCTGGCCTACTTCAAGCTGGCCGTGATCCTCGAGGGCATCCACTGCCGCCACACCCGGGGGCAGACCGTCGGAGCCGGATTCGACACGGTCGGCGCCGCCGTGGAGCCCCTGATCAAGGCAGGACTCGACGCACTGAAGGAGCACCGCTGATGGATTTCACCTTCGACGCCAGGACCGAGGAACTGCGCGAACGGCTGCTCGCCTTCATGGACGAGAGCGTCCACCCCGCCGAGGCGGTGTTCGACGAGCAGCTCGCCGCGCTTGAGAACCCCTGGGCCTGGTCCACCGTCCCGGTGCTGCGGGAGCTGCGCGCCGAGGCACGGCAACGCGGACTGTGGAACCTCTTCCTCCCGGGAGAGCTCGGTGCCGGACTGACGAACCTGCAGTACGCGCCGCTGGCCGAGATCACCGGACGTAGCCTCCGGATCGCTCCCGCGGCACTCAACTGCGCCGCGCCGGACACCGGCAACATGGAGGTGCTGGCCATGTTCGGCACCGAGGAGCAGCAGAGGCGGTGGCTGCACCCGCTGCTGGCCGGTGAGATCCGGTCCTCCTTCGCGATGACCGAGCCCGACGTCGCCTCCTCCGACGCGACCAACATCAGCACCCGCATCGAGCGGGACGGCGATTCCTACGTCGTCAACGGACACAAGTGGTGGATCACCGGCGCCATGAACCCCAATGCCGAGATCTTCATCGTGATGGGGAAAACGGACCCGGCGGCGGACCGGCACAGGCAGCAGTCGATGATCCTGGTCCCGCGCGACACCCCCGGAGTGACGGTCAGGCGCGGTATGCACGTACTGGGGTACGACGACCACGACCACGGCGGGCATGCGGAGATCACGTTCGACGACGTCCGCGTGCCCGCCGAGAACCTGATCGGCGGAGAGGGCGACGGGTTCGCGATCGCGCAGGCGCGCCTCGGGGGCGGCCGGATCCATCACTGCATGCGGTCGATCGGTGTCGCGGAGCGGGCGATCGAGCTGATGTGCCGGCGCGCCTCCGAGCGGGTCGCCTTCGGCAAGCCGCTCTCCGAGCAGGGAGTCGTCCGCGACTGGATCGCCGAGTCCCGGGTCCGGGTCGAGCAGCTGCGGCTGCTGGTACTCAAGACCGCCTGGTTGATGGACGGCGTCGGCGCCAAGGGCGCCCACACCGAGATCCAGGCCATCAAGATCGCCACACCCAAGACCGTGGAATGGATCCTGGACAAGGCGATCCAGGTGCACGGGGCCGGCGGCCTCAGCCAGGACTTCCCCCTCGCCGCCGCGTTCGCCATGATCCGCACGCTTCGCTTCGCCGACGGCCCGGACGAGGTGCACAAGAACTCCCTGGCCCGCCACGAACTCAGGCGGCAGACGGGAACCGCGTGACGAGCCGCCCGGTTCGGCGTTCAGCCCAACCGGGCGGGTTCGCGGGCGGATGGCGACATGCTCCGGATGGTGATGGTCGCTCCGACAGGTCGCCAGGAGGTGGGTGAGCAACCGGAGTCCCGGCCGGCATCGGCGTCAGGCGCCGGGATACTTCCTGAGCCAGGCGCCGGTGATCTCGTGATCTCCGGCGGACCAGGCCGCGAAGTCGTCCGCCAGCTCGGTGACGGCGTCGCGGCCCTCCAGGTGGGCGAGCCAGCCGGTGGGAAGCGCGGCCTCGCCGTGCCGGGCTCCCAGCAGGTTGCCGCAGACGGCCCCGGTGGAGTCGCTGTCGCCGGAGTGGTTGACCGCGAGCAGCAGTGCCCGCCCGACGTCGCCGGGCGCGGGATAGGTCAGCGCGCAGTAGACCGCGATGGCCAGCGCCTCCTCGGCGACCCATGCCCCGCCGAGTGACTCGACCCGCTCCGGGCTCGGATCCCCCTTCGCCGCCAGGGACACGGCGGTGTGCAGCGCCCGGCTGGTCTCCTCGTGCGAGGGGTACGTCTCCAGCAGGTCCGTCGCCTGCCGTACGGCCCGCGCGAGCGGCTCGTCCTCCGTCATGTCCTCCGTCATGTCCGGCGAGGTCTGCTCGGCGGGTGTGACCAGGAAGTGCACGATGGCCGCGAAGGCGCCGGCGGCGAGGTAGCCGGTGGGGTGGCCATGGGTGAGCTGGGCGCACTCGGCGGCCAGCTCGAAGGCGTGCCGGGGACTCCGGGGGCTCCGTGCGCGCAGGCCGAACGGGGCCGAGCGCATCACCGTTCCGCAGCCCTTGGAATCGGGGTTGACCGGCCCCGGCTCACCGAACGGCGCGGGGGCGACCGCGCCCCGGTGTCGCAGGCCCGACAGGCAGGCGTTCCCGGGGGCCCGCCGGGAGTAGAGCCACCTCTGCTCGCGGAGCAGGCCGGTGCGGATCGGGTCGTTCCCAGGAGAGCCGGGCGGCGGGGAGGGATGCCGCTGGGTGTCCAGCCAGCGCAGGTAGGCGTGGTGGAGCGCGCCGACGTCGCCGCCGCGGATCAACCCCTCCACGGTGAACAGCGTCATCTGTGTGTCATCGGTGATCAGGCCCACCGTGCCGCGCCAGTCCGGAACCAGCCCGGTCACTCCCGCGGGCCCGTGCTGCCTGCGGATCCTCCCGATCGATTCGAACTCGATGGGCGCCCCCAGCGCGTCGCCCAGCGCGCCGCCCAGCAGGCAACCTCTCACACGGTCGCGGTAGCCCTGCGGGTCATGGGCGGGAGGGTGCACGGGCATGATCCTTTCGTTGTCGGTTGACATCAACAAAGCTTGAGGTTTGAGGCTGCGCGCGAAGGCGTCGAGGGAGAGTGATCGATATGCGCATTGTCCAGGTAACCGGGGCCGGGGGGCCAGGGGTGCCGGTGGTGGACCGGGCGCCGGAGCCGATGGAGTATCACGGAGCCCGGGTGGCGCTGTGCTCGTTTGGTAACGGTGACGTAACAGGTCTTTACTGATGATTCCGCCCGGTGGTTGACTCCGATCATTCACTGTAAGCGCTTCCACCTTCTGCCGCCGTCGAGTGTAAGCGCTTCCACTCGCTGGGAGATCGGACGATAGGTGTCAAACAGTTACGAAGGTCAGGGGGCGACCATCTACGAGGTCGCGCAGCGGGCGGGCGTCTCCATCGCCACCGTCTCCCGGGCTCTGCGCAACACCGGCCCCGTCGCGGCCGGAACGCGCGAGAAGGTGCTGAGGGCGGTCGAGGAGCTCGGCTTCACCCCGAGTCGCCTCGGCGTCTCTCTCGCCCAGGGCCGCCACGCGGCCAACGGGATCGTCTTCCCCGACCTGTCGGGCCCCTATTTCGCCGAGGTCCTCCTCGGGTACGAGGAGGTGGCCTCCGAGCTCGGCCGCTCCGTGCTCATCCTGTCCACGCGCGGGCGGGCCGCCGTGCAGGACCTGGTCAGGGACCTTGTCGGCCGGGTGGACGGCATGGTGATCTTCGGCAGGACCGTCGAGGACGCCGTGGTGGACGAGATCATCAGGAGCAGGACGCCGCTGGTCCTGCTCGCGCGTGATCCCGTCGAGCGGGCGGACGCGGTCTGCAGCGAGAACACCGCGTCGGCCGAGGCGCTCACCACCCACCTGCTCGGCCACGGTTACTCCACCTTCGCCCTGGCCGGGGACGACGACCGGGGCGACGTCACCCAGCGCTGGACGGGTGTCAGGCGGGTCCTGTCCGACCACGGGATCCGGCCCCCGGAGCCGCTGCCCTGCGAGCTCACCGTGGAGGGCGGGTACGCGGCGGGGCGGACGCTACTCGGCGGGAAACCCGGTGGAGCGCGCCGGCCGGAGGCGGTGATCTGCGCCGACGACCAGGTGGCTCTCGGCGTCATCCTGGCGGCCGAGGAACTCGGCCTCGACGTGCCGGGCGACGTGGCGGTCACCGGCTGGGACGACATCATGGCCGCCCGCCACGCCAGGCCCGCCCTCACCACGGTGCGCCAGCCCATGCGCCTGCTCGGCGCCCGCGCCGCTCGCGCGCTGGACGAGCTCATCAAGGGTGCTCGTACCGTCCCGAACTCCGAGATTCTCCCCACCCAGCTGATCGTTCGATCCAGCTGCGGTCCTCACCCCCTGGAGGAAAAGTGAAGAAGTACGCCGTCGGGATCCTCGCGTTGGGACTGGTGCTCGCCGGGTGCGGCCGGAGTGGTGGAGGGGCCGCGGAGCAGGCGAGGGACGTCGACACCGGCAAGGCCACCGGCGAGGTCACGGTCTGGGCGATCGGGGCCGAGGGGGAGGCGCTGGGCGCCTTCGCCAAGGACTTCGAGACGGCCAACCCCGGCATCACGATCAAGGTGACCCCGCTCGGCTGGGACGTGGCCCACGACAAGATCACCGCGGCCATCGCGGGGAACGCCACCCCCGACATCACCATGCTGGGCAGCACTTGGATGGGCGAGATGGCCAAGACCGGCGCCCTCGACCCCACCCCGGCCGGCTTGATCGACAAGTCGACGTTCTTCCCCGGCGCGTGGGGCACGGTCGAGGTGGACGGGACCGCGTACGGAGTGCCCTGGTACGTCGAGACCCGCGCCCTGTACTACCGCAAGGACCTCGCTTCGAGGGCGGCGGTGAAGCCGCCCGTCACCTGGGAGGAGACCACCGCCTTCGTCAGGGCGCTCAAGGAGAAGGGGGGCGCCTCGCTCGGCGTCGAGCAGAACTTCCGGCAGGGCTCCTGGCAGGAGGTGCTGCCGCTGGTGTGGCAGGCGGGGGGCGAGATCGTCTCGGGCGGGAAGTGGACGCTGGACACGCCCCAGATGGTCCAGGCGCTCAAGCAGTACGGCTCGTTCTTCGAGGGCGGGCTCTCCAGCACCGACCAGCCCACCGGCGCCTTCCCGCAGACGTTCGTCAAGGGGAAGGTCGGCGCCTTCTACTCGGGGCCATGGATGATCGCGGGCCTGGAGAAGGAGGGCGGCGACGGCTTCGGTGAGAAGTTCGCCGTCGCGCCCTACCCGAAGGGGAGCGCGGGAGGCACCAGCCTGGTCGGCGGTAGCGACATGGCGGTCTTCAAGGACGCGAAGAACCGCGACGCCGCCTGGAAGTTCCTGCGCTGGCTCGTCGACCCCAAGGTCCAGGCCGCCTGGTACACCAAGGTCAACGCGCTGCCCAGCGTCGAGGCCGCCTGGCAGGACCCGGCGCTGACCGCCGACGAGCGCGTCACCGTCTTCGGCGAGCAGCTCAAGGACGCCAAGGCCGTCCCCGCCGTCCCGACATGGGAGCAGGTGGCCAAGGTGATGGAGACCGAGATCGAGAAGATGGCCCTGGGCAAGCAGACGGCCGAGGAGACGGCCAAGACCGTCCAGGAGCAGGCCGAGACCATCGGGACCGGGGTCTGACCATGGTGGTCAGCGAGCGGGTGGGCGCGCGCGAGTCCACCGGACCCGCCCCCGTCAAGGAGCGGCGATCCGGGGGAGGATTCCGCCGTACCGGTCTGGCCTGGGTCTTCGTGACGCCCTTCGTCGTGATGTTCGCGGTGTTCTGGGCGGGACCGCTCCTCGTCGAACTCGGCATGAGCTTCACCGACATGCGCAGTACCGACGTGCGCGATCCCCTCGGGGTGAACCTCGTCGGGCTCGACAACTACCTGCGGCTGTTCGACGACGAGCTCATGCGCAAGGCGGCGGTCAACACGCTGATCTTCGTGGTGACCGCGCTCCCGCTCACCATCGCCCTCGGCCTGGGCGCGGCCGTGGCGCTGAACTCGGGGATCGCCCGGCTGCCCGCCGCGTTCTTCAGGCTCGGTTACTACCTGCCGTACGTCACCAGCATCATCGGCGTCGCGGTGGCCTGGAGGTTCCTGCTCGAACCCGACGCTGGACTGGTCAACCAGGTGCTCGCGGCGGTGGGCGTGGACGGCCCCCGCTGGCTCGCCGACGAGAACCTGGCGCTTCCCGTGATCATCGTCATGACCGCCTGGCGGAGCTTCGGCTTCGACATGGTCGTCCTGCTGGCCGCCCTGCAGGGCATCCCCAGGGAGCTGTACGAGGCGGCGGAGGTCGACGGCGCCGGACGCTGGGAGCGTTTCCGCTCCGTCACGCTGCCGATGCTCCGCCCGGCGCTGCTGTTCTGCACCGTCTACAGCTCCATCGGGTTCGCCCAGTTCATGGAGGAGCCGCTGGTGATGACCCGGGGAGGTCCGGCGGGAGCGACCACCTCGGCGTCGCTCGCCATCTACAACCAGTTCGGCTCCGGCAACTACGGCTACGCCGCGGCCGCCGCGAGCGTCCTGTTCACCGTGATCGTGGCCCTGGCGGTCCTGCAGTTCCGGGTCGGGAGGTCTAGGTGAGACCGGTTCCGGGCCGGGAGGCCCGGGTGAAACACCGCTTCTCCACGTACGCGCTGCTCAGCGCCGGACTCACGCTCGTCGTGCTCCCGTTCGTCTGGACGCTGCTCACCTCGTTCAAGCCGGAGACCGAGATCAGGCGGGACCCGCCGGACCTGCTGCCGGTGCGGTGGACGCTCGGCAACTACGGCGAGCTGCTGGAGAAGATGAACATCACGCAGGTGTTCGTCAACAGCGCGGTGGTGGCCCTCGCCACCGTCGCGGGCAACCTGCTGTTCTGCTCGATGGTCGGGTACGCCTTCGCCAAGCTGGCCTTCCGCGGCAAGAACGTGCTCTTCGCGCTGGTCCTGACCCAGATGGCGCTGCCCGCCATCGTGGTGATGATCCCGCAGTTCGTGCTCATCGCGAAGCTCGGCCTGGTCAACACCTTCCTCGGGATCATCCTGCCCGGCCTGGTCACCCCGCTGGGCATCTTCCTGATGCGCCAGTTCATCGCGGACATCCCCGACGAGCTGATCCACGCCGCGCGGGTCGACGGCGCCAGGGAGTTCCGGATCTTCTTCCAGATCGTCATGCCGCTCTGCAAGCCCGCCCTGGCCACGCTCGGCCTGATCACGTTCCTCGGCTCGTGGAACAACTTCCTCTGGCCCGCGGTGGTGGCCCAGAGCGAGGACAGGTACACGCTGCCCGTCGCGTTGGCGATCTTCAACGGCTACCAGGGAACCCAGTACGGCCTGCTCATCGCCGGGGCGGTGGTCGTCGTGCTGCCGGTCCTGGTCCTCTTCGTCTTCCTGCAGCGCTTCTTCACCCAGGGCATCGCCTCCACCGGACTCAAGTAACCCACGTAAGGAGCCCCCGTGCGTCGTCGTCACGCGGCCGCCCTGGCGGCCTGTCTCGCCCTGATCACGGCCGCCCCCTCTCCCGCCTCGGCCGCCCCTTCCCCCGCCCCCTCGCTCTCCCCTTCCGCGTCTCCCCTCGTCTCCCCCTCTGTCCCCTTGACAGCGACCCCCTTGACAGCGACCCCCCTGACAGCGGCGCGGCAGCGGGAACTGCTGCGCCGCTACGCCGCGGACACCTGGAAATCCATGGACGCGATGGCCGACCCGGCGACCGGGCTGCCCTCCGACAAGATCGACGGCTCGCTCGACCCCGGCACCCGCGCCAAGGTGACCTCGCCGACCAACATCGCCACCTACCTGTGGAGTACGGTGGCCGCCCGCGACACCCACCTCATCTCCCGGGGTGAGGCCCAGCGGCGCGTCGCCAGAACGCTCGGCTCGACGGCCAAGCTGGAGCGTCACGCCCCGACCGGCCAGTTCTACAACTGGTACGACCCGCACACGCTGCGGATCGTGCGCACCTGGCCGGAGAACGGCTCCGCCGTCCAGCCGTTCCTGTCCAGCGTCGACAACGGCTGGCTCGCGGCCGCCCTCATGATGATCCGCAGTGCCGTGCCCGAGGTCTCCAAGCAGGCCGAGGCGCTGCTGAGCGGCATGGACTTCGAGTCCTACTACGACCCGCAGGCGCGGCCCGACGCGGGCACCGGCCTGCTGCGCGGCGGGTTCTGGCCGGAGAAGCCCACCGGCTGCTCGGTCGAGAGCGACTACAACGACTCGGGAACCACGGTTTACTCCACCTGCCACCACTACGGCGCGCTCACCGAGGCCAGGATCGCCAGCTACGTCGGCATCGTCCTCGACCAGCTCCCGCCCGAGCACTACTACGGCATGTGGCGGACCTTCCCCGACACCTGCGACTGGTCGTGGGCCGAGCAGAAGCCGGTCGGCGCCTGGCGCACGTACATGGGCGTCAACGTCTTCGAGGGCACGTACGGCTACCGCGGCATGCGCCTGGTGCCCACCTGGGGCGGCAGCATGTTCGAGGAGCTGATGGTGACCCAGCTCGTGCCGGAGGACGTCTGGGGCGCCAGGAGCTGGGGCCGCAACCAGCCGGTCTACGTGGCCGCCCAGATCGAGCACGGCATGAACGACGCGAAGTACGGATACTGGGGCTTCTCCCCGTCCAACGACCCCGCCGGGGGCTACCGCGAGTACGGCGTGGACGCGATCGGCATGGACACCCCCGGCTACACCTCCGACCAGGAGCGCACCTCCGTCGACTACGGGTTCGAGGGGTGCCGCGAGGGCGAGCCGGAACCCGAGTCCTACGGGGACGGCGTGGTCACCCCGCACGCGTCGTTCCTCGCGCTGCGCCACGCGCCGGACGCGGCCCTCGGCAACCTCGCCAGGCTCAGGGCGAACTTCGACTCCTACGGACCCGGCGGTTTCTACGACGCGGTGGCCGTGCGCAGCGGCAAGGTCGCCAAGCAGTATCTCGCCCTCGACCAGGGAATGATCATGATCGCGCTCGGCAACGCGCTCGCGGGCGACAGCCTGCGCCGCCACTTCGCGACCCGCGACGTCACGGCCAAACTCGCCCCCGTGCTGCGCCAGGAGGAATGGGCCGTCGTGCCCCCCAAGTGAGCCGTACTCCAACGTGCACATCCACCAACCGACCATCGGGGAGACGTATCCATGAGCACGGCCGATGCCGCACGCCGAGACTGGCAGGCCCGCATCCACAAGGCGTCGGGGGAGGTGACCGCGGCCGGATGGGTCGAGGTCGCCGCCCCCCGCGACCTGCGCGCCGACAGCGGAGGCGGGCACGTCACGCTGACCTGGGAACCGGTGGCCGGGGCCATCGGCTACATCGTCCACCGCGCGCCCGCCGAGGAGGGGCCGTACACCTCGACCAAGCAGCGCGACGTCGACGTACCGGCCGTGCCGGATCCGCGCTACGTCGACACGCTCGGGGAACCCGCCTGGTACAGGGTCGCCGCCATCACCACCGTGGAGCGGACCGGTCCCTTCGCCGGACCGGTGTTCGCCGCGCCGCTCGCCGAGCCGGGCGCGGCGGCCCTGCGGGTCGACGCCTCAGCGAGCACGCGGCCCCTGCCCAGGCCGTGGAAGTACATGATCGGCTCCGAGCACCTGTCGTACATGCTGTCCGCCGACACCGTGGGCGGGCGCCCGATCGGCCCCGAGCTGACCGAGGCCCTGCGGACGATGCGGGAGGAGCTCGGCGTCGAGACCGTGCGCGCCCACGCGATCCTCTGCGACGACCTCGGCGTCTACCGGGAGGACGGCGGGAAGCCCGTGCACGACTTCACCCGGGTGGACGAGGTCTACGACACGATCACCGCGTTCGGCATGCGGCCGATCGTGGAGCTGTCGTTCATGCCGCGCGACCTGGCCTCCGACCCGTCGAAGACGGTCTTCGGCTACGGGGCGATCATCTCACCGCCCAGGGACTACGACCGGTGGGGCGACCTGGTCCGCGACCTCACCCGGCACCTCGTCGACCGGTACGGCCTGCGGGAGGTGGTCGACAACTGGGCCTTCGAGGTGTGGAACGAGGCCAACCTGGAGGTCTTCTGGAGCGGTACGCCACAGGAGTTCTTCCGGCTGTACGACGTGTCGGCGGCGGCGGTCAAGGACGTCCACCCGGACATCCGCGTCGGCGGCCCGTCGTCGGCGGCCAACGGCTGGGTCCAGGAGCTGATCGACCACGTGGACGCCTCGGGCGCGGCGCTCGACTTCGTCTCCACCCACACCTACGGCAACGCCCCGCTCGACTGGCGGCCCGTCCTGGAACGGCACGGCCGCGAGGGCACGCCGATCTGGTGGACGGAGTGGGGTCCGACCCCCACCCACTTCCACGGCATCGGCGACGGGCCGTTCGGGGCGGCGTTCCTGCTGCACGGGATGAGGTCGGCGGCCGGACGGGTGGACGCGCTGGCCCACTGGGTGGCCTCGGACCACTTCGAGGAGCTGGGCCGCCCACCGGCACTCTTCCACGGCGGGTTCGGCCTGCTCACGGTCGGCAACCTGCGCAAGCCCCGTTATCTCGCGCTCACCCTGGCCGACCGGCTGGGCGCGGACGAGCTCGCCTGCTCGGCCACCGGCGACGTCGCGGGAGTCGAGGCGTGGGCGGCGCGCTCGGCCACCGGCGTCGTCGGGGTGCTGGTGTGGAACGGCACCCTCGACCAGGACAGAGCCGACGGCGAGGAGATCTTGTCGCGCGAGGTCACCCTCACCGTCGAGGGACTGGCCACGGGGAAGTACGCGGTCAGCCACCACCGGATCGACGAGAGGCACTCCAACATACGGGCGGTCTGGGCGGAGATCGGCGGGGGCGCGGACTGGCCCGAGGGCGAGCAGTGGGAACGGCTCCACACCGCGAACAGCCTGGACGAGCTGGAACCCGCCCGTACCGTCCACGCGGAGGACGGGACCTTGCGGCTGGAGTTCACGCTGCCCATGCCCGCCGTCTCCTACCTGGAGTTCACCCCGGCGTGACGGGGGCGCGAGTACATCCGGCCGCCGGTGAGGTTCCGCGCGTTCCGAGGGGCGTGTGCCGGGGCGGGGCCCGGTCATCTCACTCCCGGCGGGATCGCCGTGCCGCTTTCGGGAACCGCGGGCACGCGGGAAGGCAACAACGGGTGTCCTGACCGAGAGCCGAGAGGCCGGATATGAGCGAGACGAGCCGGACCGGGACGGAGGTCGGCGCGGTCCTTGTCCCCGACGAGGGGGCGGGGATCGACGACGCCTCCCTCATCGAGCGGTCCCGGCGGGAGCCCGAGGCGTTCGCCGAGGTCTTCCACCGGCACGCGCCGGAGATCAAGCGCTACGTCACCCGGCGGCTGGGGGTCGACGCGGCGGAGGACGTGGTGGCGGACACCTTTCTGGTGGCGTTCCGCGGGCGGGAGGGCTACGACCCGTCCCAGCCCAGCGCGCGCCCGTGGTTGTACGGCATCGCGACCAACCTGATCAGGCGGCACCGGCGCGTCGAGGTGCGGCAGCTGCGCGTTCTCGAACGGACCGGCGTCGATCCGGTGACCGTCCCGTTCACCGAGCGCAGCGACGAGCGGTTGAGCGCCTGTGCGGTACGGCGGAGCCTGGCGGCCGCCCTGGCGGGGTTGCCCTCGGGCCACCGGGACGTGTTGCTGCTGGTGACGTGGGGTGGCCTGACCTACTCGGAGGCCGCCCAGTCGCTGGGCATCCCGGTGGGCACGGTCCGCTCGCGCGTCAACCGCGCCCGGAGCAAGGTACGCAGGCAACTCGGCGGAGTCGATCCCACGTCTGTCAGCGAGGAATCCGTCCATGAATGAGATGACCCAGTTGAACCGGCTGCGCTCGGAAGTGCCCCGGCCGGGAGCGCCGGAGCTGCGTGCCGAGGAGCGGCGGCTGCTGTCGGAGATCGCCGCTCTCGGCACGGCGCCGCCCGCCCGTCCCGGTCGCCGGACGGGCCGCCTGCCGGGCCGTCCGGTGAGCCTTCGGGCGAACCTCCGTACCAGCCTCGCACTGGGAGCCGCGGCCATGGCGGTCACCGGGGTCGCGTTTGTCGGCGCCCGTTCGCTCCCCTCGTCGGAATCGGCGGTCCGGGTGGCGCCCGTGGCGGTGGTGGAGGTCCTCCGGCGCGCCGCCGACACCGCGAGCCGGCAGGACGAGCTGCACCCGAGGCCCGGCCAGTTCCTCGTCTACGAGTCGCAGGCCATGTTTCCGGTCAAGCTGGAGGAGGGCCGCTACCTCGACCGCAGCATGATCAAGCTCTGGCTGCCGGTCGAGGGTTCTCCCCTGGATGAGGGGGTCATGTCGGTCAAGCACCTGGAACCGGAGCCCTACCCGGGAGAGCCGCTGCCCGCCGAGGCCAGGCGACGGGCGGGGGGCGGGGGCGAGCCGTCGAGACTTGACGGCATCGACATCCGTCCCGACCACCTGCGCACCGACTACGCCCACCTGAGCCGGTTGCCCACCGACCCCGCGGGGATGCGCGAGCACCTCTACACCGGTCTGTCCGGGGGACCCCTCGATCACTACGAGGCCTGGGGGCGGGTCGGTTCGATGATCACGCAGGCGTACCTGCCGGCCGCCCAGCGGGCCGCGCTCTTCGCGGCGACCGGCACGATCCCCGGGGTCGAGACCGTCGACGGGGTCAAGGACGCGGCGGGACGCACGGGGGTCGCGGCGGCCATGGCCAACCGGGAGGGCGGGGTGCGGCACGAGTACATCTTCGACCCCGTCACCTACCTGTACCTGGGCGAGCGGGTCGTCGTGGTGGACGCGGCCAGGGCCGGGGCCCCGGTGGGCAGCGTGCTGACCTCGACGGCGCTGTTGAAGGTCGAGGTGGCCGACCACGCGCCCAAGGTCGCCCGATAGCCGGGGCCGTGCCGCCCGCTCCGGCGGCCCCGCGCTTCCGGTAGCCGAGAGTGCGGGGCTCCGGAGACCATGACGGCACAGGCACAGGCACTCGCGCTCCCGCGGGTGTCCCGTACGCGAGCACCGAGGGCATCCGGGGCCCCGCAGGTGAGCGGCACCGGACCACACGATCGTGACGCGCCCACCGAGTGGTACAAATCCACACTTTTACTGCGAATCGGGGGTATGGCGAAGGCACTGGTTTCTGTCACCATTACCCCATGCACGCCTTCCGCCTCCTGCGCGCCGCGGTGTTCGCGGTCGTGTGCGTGACGGCGTCGCTGGCCATGCACGTGCTGGCCGGAGGCAGCCCGGTCGGTCCGGGCGTGCTGGTCTGGGCGGTGCCGCCGACCGCGGCGGGCGCCTTCCTCCTCGCCCGGCGGCAGCGTGGCTTCGGCATGCTGCTCGGGGCGAGCTTCGCCGCGCAGTACGGCATGCACCTGTGGTTCACCTCCGGTGAGGCCGCGCCGGTGACCGGGCACGAGCACGGTACCGGTGGCCTGTACGCGGGTGTGTTCATGCTGCTGGTGCACGCCGTGATGGCGCTGCTGTCCGCCCACTGGCTGGAGCGGGGGGAGTGTGGCCTGGCCATGCTCCTGTTCCTGCTCTTCGCATCGGTCCTCACCCTGCTGGTGTGGCGCGCGCCCGTCACCTGCCGCGTCGCTCCGCCCGCCGCGCCCGACGACCGGGTGCCGCTCCGCACCCGGCTGCTCGCCGCCGCGGTGTCACGTCGCGGGCCGCCCGCGCTTCCGCTCGCCATCTGACATCGGGCCCGCGCGCCCGGACGCCGTCGTGCCCGCCGGGCACGCGACTCCGGACGCCGCGTGTTCCCGGACCGTGAGCCGTCGCGCCTTTCCCGGACGGTGAACCCGGGTCCCACCATGGCCGATCGGCCCGAACTCCCTCGCGCCCTTCCCGGGCGGTGAGCCGGCGTCCCGCCACCCCGCCCGGGGTGGCGAGCCCGGCTCTCGCAGTGCCCTCCCGGTCTCCTGCTCCGATGCCGTCACGCTCTCGCGGCGGCCGTCCCGGCGAACCGGATCCGCACCGTCGAACCGAACCCCACACCGCGGTGACGCGTACCTGTCGGTGCGCGCGTTCCCTGCGAACGGAGAACCTCCATGACGTCGAACGTCGAGCTCCAGCCCGAGGCTGGGCCGTCCACACCGTCCACCCCCCGCACGCCCTCCACCTGGGCGACGCTGCGCTCGCTCCTGCTTCGCCTGCACTTCTACGCCGGCATCCTCGTCGCGCCCTTCCTGCTGGTGGCGGCGGTGACCGGCCTGCTGTACGCGGCCTCCTTCCAGCTGGAGAAGGTGGTCCACTCCCACGAGCTGACCGTCCCCGTCCCGGAGGGGCAGCAGAAGGTGCCGCTGGCACAACAGATCACCGCCGCCACCGCCGCGCACCCCGAGGGAACCCTCGGAGCCGTACGGACCTTCGACGAGCCGGGCCAGACGACCCGGGTACTGCTCGACGTGCCCGGCCTCGCGGAGAGCACCCGCCTGGCGGTCTTCGTCGACCCGTACACCGGTCAGGTCCGGGGCGCCCTGGAGAGCTACGGCAGCTCGGGCGCACTGCCGGTGCGGACCTGGATCTCCCAGCTCCACCGTCACCTGCACCTGGGCGAGCCGGGACGCGTCTACAGCGAGATGGCCGCCAGCTGGCTCTGGCTGGTCGGACTCGGCGGGCTGGTGCTCTGGCTGACCCGTCGCCGCCGGGCAGGGCAGCGGCTGCGCCGCGTCGTCGCGCCCGAGCGCGGCGCCCGCGGCCTGCGCAGGACCCTCTCCTGGCACGGCTCGGTCGGCCTGTGGGCGCTGATCGGCCTGCTCGCCCTGTCGGCCACCGGCCTGACCTGGTCGAAGTACGCCGGAGCCAACGTCGACGTGCTGCAGACCTCGTTCGGCTGGTCCACCCCGTCGATGCCCTCCTCCGGCGGCCACGGTGACCACGCCGCCGGGGGTCACGGGGGAGGCGGCACCCAGGGCGTCGACGCCGACCAGGTGGTCCGGGCGGCGGCGGGCAGCGGCCTGTCCGGGCCCCTGGAGGTCGTCTGGCCGTCGTCCGAGCCGGGGAGCTCGTACGTGGTCAAGGAGATGGACCGCCTCTGGCCGCAGCGCAACGACCAGGTGGCGGTCGATCCCACCACCGGCCAGGTGACCGCCGAGCTGCGCTTCGACGACTTCCCCGTGGTGGCCAAGCTGATCCGGTGGGGCATCGACGGGCACATGGGCGTGCTGTTCGGCCTGGCCAACCAGATCCTGCTGGCCGTGCTGGCAGTGGCACTGATCTCGGTCATCGTGTGGGGCTACCGCATGTGGTGGCTGCGCCGCCCGACCCGGGGCTTCGGCGCCCCCTACCGGCGCGGCGGCCTGCGGAGGCTGCCCCTGGTCGTGATCCTTCCCCTGGCGGCCGTGGCGATCACCGTGGGCGTGTTCCTCCCGCTGCTGGGCATCTCGCTGCTGGCCTTCCTCGTGATCGACGTCGTCCTCGCCAGGATCGCGGCGTCGCGCGCGGGGAGGTCCAGCACCGACGAGTCCAGCACCGACGAGTCCGGTGCCGACAGGTCCGGAGCCGGGGTCTCCGGCTGAGGTCGCGGGGGTGCGGTGCGGGCGCGTGCCGCACCCCCGCGTACGCCTTCCACCACCCGGGTCAGTCCGGGTGGTGCTGGTGTTGCAGGTAGGCGGCGGTCTCGGGGTTGGCGGGGAAGTACGCCTCGATGGCCAGCTCGGCGACGGTGATGTCCAGCGGGGTGCCGAAGGTGGCCATGGTGCTGAAGAAGGCCAGCTCCCGGTAGCCTCGGCGGAGCCTGAGGGGGATCACGATGTGACCGGGGCCGGGCCGGTCTATCTCGGGTTCCGGCTGGTCGCAGGGGTAGTCGTCGAGTTCCCGCCAGAGCGCGGCCAGGTCGGGGTCGGCGGTGAGGCTCATCTGGCGGCGGAGCCGGTGCAGGAGGTGGGCCCGCCACTCGCCCAGGTTGATGATCCGCTGCGCCATGCCCTTGGGGTGCAGGCTCAGCCGGAGCACGTTGACCGGGGGGACCAGCAACTCGGGCGCGACCCCGCGCAGCAGCAGCCCGGTGGCGGGGTTGCGGTCGATGAGGTTCCAGCGCTGGTCGACGACCACCGCCGGGTACGGCTCGTGCCCGCTGAGCACCTGCCCCAGCGCCTCGCGTACGGACGCCATGTGCGGGGAGTTGAGCGGTGTCTCCGAGTAGAGCGGTGCGAAACCGCCGGAGAGCAGCAGGTGGTTGCGCTCGCGGAGGGGGAGTTCCAGCTCTTCGGCGAGGTGCAGGATCATCTGCCTGCTCGGTTTGGACCTTCCGGTCTCCACGAAGCTCAGATGCCGGGTGGAGATGTCCGCCTGGATCGCCAGGTCCATCTGGCTCATTCGCCGGCGCTCCCGCCACTGGCGCAGAAGCTCACCTACCGGCCGGGACGTGCTGGTGGTGGTCATGCAGCTCACGATAACCGGTGATGATCAGCAAAAGCATTACTGTGTACGTAACGCTTTTCATGATGCGGAGGCGGAAGGAGGTGGAGGCCGAGCTTCGCCGGACCGGCCGCCGGTGAACGGCCGGTTGGAAATGCGTCATATGGGCGAGCTCGGCCGGGTGGTCAGCGGTGGCGGACCTTGGTGGTGAGGCGGTTGAGGATGCGGTCCCACTCGGTGCCGAAGGGATTGTCCTGGACGAGGTAGGTCCAGGTGGCGGTGGGGCGCTTGAGCCCCGCGCCGTCGAGGTCGAGGCCGTCCGCGGTCACCGTGGCGGTCTCGAAGGTCTCGACCGAGCGTGACTCGATCTCGGCCAGCAGGCGCTGGTAGGCCGGGACCGCGTCCTTGTGGAACTCGTCGATCGGGTTGAGCCGCCCGAGAACCCGCAGGTGGATGCCCTCGCGCAGTTCCCCCAGGTAGGCCAGGTGGTCGGCCCAGCCGCGGTCGAGGTGGAACAGCACGATCTGGCGGGCGGCCTCGTGGAGCACCTCCTCGCCGACGCTCTCCGCGAGCTCCGACCATCGCTCGGGAGCGGCCGAGGCCAGGGCCTCGCCGGCCACCCGCTCGCGCAGGACCCGGTCGCGGCGCTCCAGCAACTGGCCGCGCTGGCGTTCGAGCAGCCGGGTGTAGCGCCAGGTGTTGCGGTGGATCTCCATGTTGACGCCCTCGGCGACCCGCTGGGCGTGGCCCACCAGGGAGTGCTCGGGCACGCCCTTGGCGTACTCGTCGGCGACGTAGTGGGCGATCAGCTCGTCCTCGCCGCTGACGTAGAAGACCGAGCCGCCGGGGTCGCCCTGACGGCCCGCGCGCCCGCGGAGCTGGTCGTCCAGGCGGCTGCTGGTGTGCCGGCCCGAGCCGATGACGTACAGGCCGCCGAGCTCGTCGACGCCCTCGCCGAGGCGGATGTCGGTGCCGCGCCCGGCCATCTGGGTGGAGACGGTGAGCGCGCCGCGCTCCCCGGCCCGGGAGATGATGGCCGCCTCCTCGGCGTCGTTCTTGGCGTTGAGGACCACGCACTCCAGCCCCCGGCCGCTCAGGGTCAGCGCCAGGCGCTCGGACTCGGCCACGTCCATGGTGCCGATCAGGATCGGCCGGCCGGTGGCGTGCACCTCGGCGATCTCCTCGACCAGCGCGAGGTCCTTCTCCATCCGGTACTCGAAGAGCCGGTCGGGCTCGTCGGTCCGCACGCACGGCCGGTTGGAGGAGACCACGGCCACCTTGAGGTCGTAGAACTCCCGCAGCTGGTCGCCGACCGCGACCGCGGTGCCGGTCATGCCGCACTTCTCCGGGTAGCGGGTGATCAGCGCCTGGACGGTGATCGAGTCGAGGATCTCGCCGGTCTCCGAGGGCGACAGCGCCTCCTTGGCCTCCACCGCCGCCTGCAGGCCGTCCGGCCAGCGCTGCAGCAGCGCCACCCGGCCCCGCGACGGGTTGATCAGGTGCACCTTGCCGTCCCGGACGATGTAGTCGACGTCCTTGGTCAGCAGGGCGTGCGCGTGCAGGGCGAGGTTGACCTCCGTCAACGTGGCGGGGGTGTCGTAGAGGTCGAGGCCGAGCGCCTGCTCGACGGTGTCGATGCCCTTGGTCGTCAGGTGGACGTTGCGCGCCTGATCGTCGAGCTCGTAGTGGTAGCCCTTGACCAGCTGCCTGACCAGCGCCGCCATCTCCGGCACCGCGTCACCGGGGTCGGCGGCCCCGGCCAGCACCAGCGGCACCCTGGCCTCGTCGACCAGCACGGAGTCGGCCTCGTCGACCACCGCCACGGCCGGCGCGGGCACGATCAGGTCCTCCACCCGGGTGCTCAGCCGGTCGCGCAGCACGTCGAAGCCGATCTCGCTGACCGAGCCGTACGTCACGTCCGCCGCGTACGCCGCCCTGCGCTCCTCGGGCGTGGAGTTCTGCCCGATCCAGCCGCAGGAGACGCCGAGCGCCTCGTACAGCGGGCCCATCCACTCGGCGTCACGCCGGGCCAGGTAGTCGTTGACCGAGATGACGTGGACCCGCTTGCCCTGCAGGGCGTATCCGGCGGCGGCCATCGCACCGGACAGGGTCTTGCCCTCGCCGGTCGCCATCTCCGCGACGTTTCCCGACAGCATCGCCAGCATGCCGACCAGCTGCACGTCGTACGGCCGCAGGTCGAGCGTGCGGCGCGCGGCCTCCCTGACGATCGCGCAGAACTCCGCCAGGTCGTCGACCGAGGGCGTGGGCACCTCGTCGAGCGCGCGGATCCGCTCCTCGCGGGTCCCGGCATCCGCCACGACCCGCTCGAACTTCGACAGGTCGATGGTGCCGGGGCGTTCGAGGAAGCGCCTGAAGAGCTGAGTTATCGAGGCCACGTCTCCTCCAACGCCCGTTTACGGGCTCGCGTTCCGTCTCTTCGCACATTGTGATGCAAAGATCGATTGTTCATGGATCGGAGCGGGTTCGCGAGGCCTCGGAAGCGGCAGGCGGCTCGCCGTGGACATCGGGCCGGTGGGACGCCGAGGCGCCAGGTCACCGGCCCGGCGGATGACGCAAGATACGGATTTATCTGCGGTTTGTTATGTCATAGCGTAATAAATCGGACTTATTCTCTGCCGGGGAGGCGTGGACATCCCCGATGATCGGCACGAAGGTTGTGAGACCGCCGAACGTACGACGACCACCGAACATACGATGACCGCCGCGGAAACGACGACCGCCCTGGAGGCACGATGAGCCTGTCCGACCTGCAGCCCGTTCCCACAGACCAGCTCGCCTTCCGGCTGCCGCAGAAGTTCGAGACCGTCGCCGAGGAGCGCCGCCACCGCCAGGAGCGGCTGGCCGCCGCGCTGCGGCTGTTCGGCAGGTTCGGCTTCGAGGAGGGGGTGGCCGGACACATCACGGTCCGCGACCCCGAGCACCTGGACCACTTCTGGGTGAACCCGTTCGGCATGTCGTTCAAGCACATCAAGGTCAGCGACCTGATCCTGGTCAACCACGACGGCCAGGTGGTCGAGGGCCGCTACCACGTCAACCAGGCCGCGTTCGCGATCCACTCGATGGTCCACCAGGCCAGGCCGGACGTGGTCGCCGCCGCGCACAGCCACTCGGTGTACGGCAAGGCGCTGTCCTCGCTCGGCACGCTCGTGGAACCGCTCACCCAGGACGCCTGCGCGTTCTACGAGGACCACGGCCTGTTCGACGACTACACCGGCGTGGTGGTGGAGACCGAGGAGGGCCGCCGCATCGCGCAGGCCCTCGGCTCGCACAAGGCAGTCATCCTGCGCAATCACGGCCTGCTCACGGTCGGCGACAGCGTGGACGCCGCCGCCTGGTGGTTCATCACGATGGAGCGCTCGTGCCAGGCGCAGCTGCTGGCCAAGGCCGCGGGGCCCACCGTTCAGATCAGCCACGAGAACGCCAAGCTCACCCACGGCCAGATCGGCAACGACACGGTCGGCTGGATCAACTTCCAGCCGCTGCACGACCAGATCGTCGCCACCGAACCCGACCTGTTCGACTGACGGCCCGCGAGCCGCACGCCCTCCTTTCCGGGGACGGTCGTGCGGCTCGCGGGGACCCCGTACGGCTCAGGTCGTGCCCCTCTCGCCTCCCCTCTCGCCCGCGGCGAGCAGGGCGACCGCGCCGAGCAGCAGGACACCGCCGCACGCCGCCGGCACGGTGAGCCGCTCGCCGAGCAGCAGGATGCCGAGGAGCGCAGCGCCGACCGGCTCCACCAGGGAGATCACCGAGGCCGTCGTGGCACGCACCGCGGCGAGACCGGTGAAGAAGAGGCCGTAGGCCAGCGCCGTCGGAACCGTGCCGAGAAAGGCGATGATCGCCCAGGAGGCGAACGGGTCGCCGGAGGGCAGCAGGCCCTGGGCCAGCGCGACGGGCAGCAGACAGAGCCCGCCGACGACGAAGCCGCCCATGGCGGTGCGGTACGGCTCGCCGGAGGAGGCCCGGTTGAGCAGTGTCACGCCCGCGTACCCGGCCGCCGACAGCAGCGCCCACCCGATGCCGGCCGCGGAGAAGGTCGCGGAGCCGTCGTCGAGGGTCAGCATCGCCAGACCGGTCAGGGCGATCGTGACCGCGCCCAGCCCGGCCGCGCCCAGCCGCTCACCCAGGAGCAGCCGCCCGCCCGCGGCGACGAGGACGGGAGTGGCGCCTATGGTGACCACCGTCGCCACGGCCAGCCCCGATCCGGCGATCGCCGCGAAGTAGGCGGTCTGGTAGACGGCCATCGCCACGCCCGTGACCAGGATCCGCCCGAGGGCGGCCCCGCGCCGGGGCCTTCGGATGGTGAGTGGTTCGGCGGACCGGGTTCCGCCGAGGGCGGGGTCGTCTCCGGCGGGCCGGGTTTCCCCGAGGCCGAAGAGACAGCCGGCCAGCAGGAGCATGGCGGCTCCGGCGGCGAACCGCCAGAAGGAGACGGCGACGGGGCCGAGCCCGCCCGCCTGGTAGAGCAGCGCGCCCGCGGCACCGCCGGTGCCCCAGGCGGTCGCCGCGATGGACACGTACAGCAGGCCCCGCCGCACGGAGACATGCGTCATGGAGGTCTCTCCAGATGAGGTGATCGTCGTCAGGTCGCACGTATGCGGACGGCAAGCACCCACCGGACCGCTCGGGTCCGGTCGTCAGGAGAGAGGCCGCCCGCTAGCGGGCGGTCGGCGGGGCAGTGATCAGAAACACGGACCCACACTAGCCAGGCATTCTGTAGATTCTCAATGCAGATTCTCAATGCGCATGCCCCCGGCAACCGGATGACCTGCCGTATGGGCGGCCGTTTCACCGATGGGCATGGGCCCCTCTCACGACAACAAGCCGGTCGCACCGGCGGAGGATCACATGACGCAGAGACCGGTCCGGGGTCTGAGGATTCCCGTGACACGACGTGATCCGGACAGTGGCCACACGCTGCACGGCAGGTGGTTCGACGATCCCTACGCCTGGCTGGAGCGGCTCGGCGACGCGGAGACCCAGGCGTGGATCGCGGCGCAGGAGGCCGTCACGCACTCCGTGCTGCGCGCGGAGCCCGGACGCGACTGGCTGCGGGCGGCGGTCTCCCGATCGGCGCGTCACGCGCGGCTGTCGCCGCCGATTCCCGCCGGGCCGCCCGGACGCGAGTTCGTCTGGCGGGCGGACGCCGACGACGAGAAGCTCTCCCTCATGTTCCGGCGCCGCGGGGGCGCACCGCTGGAGGCGGTGCTCGACCCCAACACCTGGCCGAGCGACGAGGCGCTGGTGTTCGCCGTGCCGTCGCCCGACGGCGCGCTGGTCGCGTTCGGGAAGGCCGTCGGCGGCACCCACGACGCGGTGATCCAGGTGCTCGACGTCGAGACGGGGCGGCTCCTTCCCGACCGGCCCCGCGGCACGGGCCACACGGCACCGGCCTGGCGGCCCGACGGATCGGGGTTCTTCTACGCGGCCTGTCCCGAGCCGGGTGAGGTGCCCGCGGGCGACGAGGCGCACTGGAACGCCGTCTACGAGCACCGGCTCGGGTCGGACGAGCCGGCCCGCCGGATCTTCGGCGACGACCAGGAGAAGGAGTACTGGTGCTCCGTCAAGGTCAGTGAGTGCGGGCGCTTCGCCGTGCTCCACAAGTGGGACTACGTACACGCCAACGTCGTCTACCTGCTGCGCCTCGCCGATGACACGTTCCTGCCGGTCGCTCCAGCCATGCGCTCTCTCAACCAGGTGCAGGTGATCGGCGACTCCCTGCTCGTCCACACCGACCTCGACGCGCCGCGTGGCCGCCTCTGCGTCGCGTCGCTCACCGCCCCGACGGAGTGGCGGACGCTCATCCCGGAGAACTCGGACACCCTGCAGACGGTCGCGGGCGTCGGCGGCCGGCTCTACGCCGTCTACTCGCACGCGGCGTCGCACCGCGTGCGCATCCACGCCGAAGACGGCGCCTACCTGCGCGACCTGGTGCTGCCGGGGCTCGGCTCGGTGAATCGCAACGAGGGCGAGGGCATCGTCAGCGGTGTCGGCGGCTCCTGGAGTGGCGACGAGGTGTGGGTGAACTTCACCTCGTACGTGCAGCCGCCATCGGTCTACCGGTACGACTACGCGGCCGATCGCCTGTCGCCGTACCACCTACCCGACGTCGGGCTGGACGCCTCCGCGTACGTGACAGACCAGGACTGGTACGAGTCGCCGGACGGTACCCGGGTGTCGATGTTCATCGTTCATCACAGGGATCTGCCTCGCGACGGTCGCCGGCCCGTGCGGCTGAGCGGCTACGGCGGCTTCAACATCCCGCTGGAGCCGCGCTTCTCCGCGCTGAACGCCGCCTGGCTGAGACTGGGCGGCGTGCTCGCCTTCGCCAACGTGCGAGGCGGCGGCGAGTACGGCCGCGCCTGGCACGAGGGGGCGGTCAAGACGCGGCGGCAGAACGCCTTTGACGACTACATCGCGGCGGCGCGCCGGCTGGAGTCGGCGGGCTACACCACACCCTCCAGGCTCCTCTCGCGAGGCAACAGCAACGGCGGTCTGCTCGTCGCCGTCACCGCCATGCAGGCACCCGAGGCGTTCGGAGCCGTCTACTGCCGCGCGCCCGTCCTCGACATGCTGAACTTTCCGAGATTCGGCCACCTGAGCTCGGCGACCGTCGAGTACGGCTCGCCCGACGATCCCGTCGAGGGTGCCTATCTCGCCGGGTACTCGCCGTATCACAACGTCCGAGCCGATCGCCGCTATCCCGTGATGGCGTTCGTGTCGGCGTTGAACGATCGGGTCGCACCGCCGCACGATCCGCTCAAGATGGTCGCCATGCTCCAGTCCGAGGGTAAGGGCGGCGGCCCCTATCTCCTGCTGCCGCTCCGGGCCTCGGGACACGGCGGCGGCACCACGCTGACGGCGCTCGTCGAACAGGACGTCGACGAGCTGAGCTTCTGCTGCTGGGCGCTCGACGTCGCGGTGCCCGGTGCGACCTCGCGGGACGCGCGGTGAGTCGGAGCCGGACCGGGGACGCTCACTGTGGGGCGCGGAGAACGAGGGCCTGCGGGTTCTCGCCGGGAATCGATCGGTAAACCTGACAGCAGCTGACAGGTACGGGCGGGACGATCGTGCCATGACCATGACAGCGAAATTCCTCGCCGTGAACATAGACTGCGCCGAGCCCAGGCGACTGGCCGAGTTCTACGCGGCCGTCTTCGGCTACCAGGTGCAGTACGCGGAGGACACCTACGCCGGTATCGGCGACGGCACGATGACCATCTACTTCCAGCAGAACCTCGACCGCAAGCCCGCCGCCTGGCCCGGCCCCGACAAGCAGTTCCACCTGGACGTCCGCGTCGCCGACGTGGAGACGGCGGTCCGGGACTACCTGGAGATCGGGGCCACCAGGCCCGCCTTCCAGTCAGGCGAGGGAAAGTGGGTGGTGCTCGCCGACCCCGAGGGCCACCTGTTCTGTGTCTGCCCGATGGGCGACCAGTAGGTCGTCCCCGAAGCCCTCCGCTGCCGAACCCGGCGAGCGTGGACGGTCATCGCACCGGGCGGCCCGCCGCCGGGTGGGATAAGAGGCGGCTCAAGTCTCTACCCGTTCGTCTCGCGCTCTAAGCTTGCGGGGTGACCCAAGAAGCGCTTCCTCCCAGATGCCCTGTTCGCTCCGCGGGGTGGCGATGACCTGGGTCGGGATATCGATCGCGTTGGTCGGTGCGCTGGGCTACGCCCTGGGGGCCGCGCTCCAGCAGTTCGAGGCGGTCTCCGAGGGCGCCTCGCTGAAGCTGATGAGGCGGCCCCGCTGGTGGATCGGCGGTGTCATCGGGTTCACCGGGGCGTCCCTGCACGCCGTCGCCCTCAGCTTCGCGCCGCTGATAGCGGTGCAGCCGATCAGCGTGGCGACACTGGTGTTCGCGGTGCCGCTGGCGGCGATACTGCACGGCAGACGCCCGCACCGGGCGGAGATCAGTGGTTCGATCGCGGTGGCCGTCGGGCTGCTCGGCCTGCTGCTACTGGTTCCCGTGCACCCGGTGAAACCGCACATGACGAACCAGGAGGCGCTGGGCTTCCTCGGCTGCGTCGGACTGGTCATCGTGGCGACCCATCTGCTGGGGCGGAAGATGGGCGGCTCGGCCAAGGCACTCATGCTGTCGGTCGCCGCGGGAGCGATGACCGCCAGCGTCTCCACCTTCGTCCGGGTGGTGGGCGGCAACTTCGGCGGCGACTTCGGCACGCTGCTCAGCTGGTTCACGGTCGCCATCCCGGTGCTGCTCGTCTGCGCGGTCGTGTTGCTGCAGAAGACCTACGAGGTGGGTTACTTCGGCATCTCCTACGCGGCGGTGCAGGTGGTCGACCCGATCACCTCGATCCTCGCCGGTGTGCTCCTGCTCGACGAGGCGGTGCCCACCGGCTGGCTGAACGTGGTCCCCGCGCTCTTCGCGGGCGCGCTGCTCGTCTGGGGGACGGTCACCCTGGGGAAACTCTCCCCGGACCAAGGGGTTCCGGCCTCGGTGCGCGAACAGGCGACGGTCTCGCCGTAGCCGTCCCGCGCCGGGTCACCCGGAGGGCGGTGTCCAGCCGAGCACCTCGTCCATCGCGCCGTTCACGCGCGAGGGGGCGAGCCGCCAGCTGAGCGCCGTCATCGTGTCGCGCAGCCGCACGGCCAGCGGGTTGCGCATCCGGGTGACGCGGCAGATCGCGGCGGACCTGGCCACGATCCTGGAGGTGCGCTCCAGCCGGGCGGCGGTGTAGCCGGCCAGCACGTCGTTCCCGCCAAAGGACACGGCACCCGTGCCGTCGCCGACCACGTGGGCCAGCACCACCGCGTCCTCGATCGCCTGGCAGGCGCCCTGGCCCAGGTTGGGGGTCATGGCGTGCGCGGCGTCGCCCAGCAGTGCGACCCTGCCGCGGTGCATGGCGGGCAGCGGGGTGGTGAGGTGGTGGACGTCGTTCCGCAGCACCCGCTCCGGCGTGGCGGCGGCGAGCAGCTCCGGGATCGGGGAGTGCCAGTCTCCGAACAACCGGCGCAGCTCGGCCGGCTGGTCCCCGCCGCCACCGCCCGCGGGGACGGTGTCGGTGGCGTAGCAGTAGGCCGTGTCTCCGGCCAGCGGCATGACCCCGAAGACCTTTCCGCGCCCCCAGCTCTCGTAGGCCTGGCCGGGTACGCCCGAGGCGGGGACGAGCAGCCGCCAGGCGGTGACGCCCGAGTAGCTCGGGGCGGGGTGAGCCGGAAACAGCGTGGACCTGACGGGGGAGTGGATGCCGTCGGCTCCGACCACCAGGTCCGCCTCCGTCCGCCCGCCGGCGAAGGTCACCAGGCCGCTGTCCGGGTCGATCCTGGTGACCTCGGTGTTCAGCCGGACCGTACCGGTTTCGAGGCGTGAGGAGAGCGCGTCGACCAGATCCGCGCGGCGCAGCAGCACCACGGAGTCGCCGCTGTTGCGCGCGGAGGCGGCCTCCGCGCTGGTCCTCACCAGCCACCTGCCGTCGGAGCGCCGGAGGCCGCCCGTGCCCTGGATCGCCGACAGCCCGCGAATCTCGTCGCCGGCCCCGATCGTGTCGAGCGCCCTGAGCGCGTTGGCGGCCACGGCCAGACCGGAGCCGACCGGCTCCAGGGACGCGGCCCGCTCGAAGAGCGTCACCTGCCAGCCCCGCCGCTGTAACGCCACCGCCGCCGTCAGCCCGCCGATGCCCGCTCCGATGACCGCCGCGTGTGCCATGACCCTCTCCTTCACTACGGATGTAGTGGAAGTTACTACGCCCGTAGTTAAACTACAAATGTAGTATTCGAGGGTGAAGTCCCAGCGCGCCGAGCTCATCGCCGACACCGCCATCGACCTGCTCGTGGAGCGGGGGATGCGCGGGCTGACCCACCGGGCCGTGGACGAGGCGGCGGGGCTGCCGCCGGGGTCCACCTCCAACCTGGCCCGCACCCGGTCCGCACTGCTGGAGCTGACCCTCGACCGGCTCACCCGGCTGGAGTCCGCCATGTTCGCGCCGATCCTCGACGAACCGGGGCTGGACGCGGTCGACGAGCTCACCGAGATGACGGCACAGCTGCTCTGGTCGCAGTTGACCGTCGGCCGCCGCCGGACGGTCGCCCGCTACGAACTGGCGCTTGAGGCCACCCGCCGTCCCGAGCTGCGCACGATCTATGACAGGGCCGGCGAGCGCTTCCGTGACCCGGCGGTCGCGATGCTCGCCGCCGCCGGGTCGGCCGATCCGGTACGGCACGGGCGTCAGCTCGTCGCCTTCGGCGAGGGCGTCATGTTCGACGCCATGGTCGGCGCCGGAGCCGAACCGACCCTGGGCGACCTCCGCCTGGGGGTCGGGGAACTGCTGCGCGGCATGCTCGGCCGGGAAGACCCGTAGGGCTCGGCCGGAGCATCGCGGAGGCCGGGAAGGTCCGGAGCTCGAAAGGTTCGAGGGCCAGGGGAAATCCGGAAGACCGGATGGGCCGGTTCGAGAGGCGTTCAGCGGGCCGGACCGGTGAGGCGGGTGCGGTGGGCGGGCCACTCGTCGTCCAGGATGCTGAAATAGGCGGTGTCGCGCCAGGTGCCGTCGGGGCGCCGGCGCTGGCGGCGCAGGGTGCCCTCGGGAACACCGCCGATGCGCCTGATCGCGTCCTGTGAGCGGATGTTCAGGTTGTCGGTCTTGAGCTGCACCCGGTTCACGCCCAGCTTGTCGAAGGCGTGGTCGATCAGCAGGATCTTGCACGCGGTGTTCACCGCGGAGCGCCACACGGTTCTGCCGTACCAGGTCCAGCCGATCTCGATGCTGTCGGCGTACCCGGGCGTGTCGATGTAGGTGGTCCAGCCGACCGCGCGGCCGGTCTCCCTCGGCACCACCGCGAACGGCACGTAGTTCGGTGCCTCGACCAGCCGTGCCGCGATCCGGGCCAGCTCGGCCTCGGTGCGCGGGGTGGGGGCGGGCATCCAGCGCCACACCTCGTCGTCGCCGCCACCGGCCAGGAACAGGTCGGGGATGTGGCCGCCGGTCAGCGGTTCCAGTCGTACGGTGTCGTCTTCGAGGGTGAGGGGAGCGGGCATCTGCGCGGTCATGGAAGGGACTTTAGGGCTCCGGGTGGACCTGTCCGAAGGTCCACTCGGCAGCTCTTCCCGGGGACCACTCGGGGGCCCGTCGCGTCCCGCCGCGTCCCGTCGGGGAACGGGGATCCCGTGAATTTCGGCATGGCCAGGCGTGTCGACAGGCGTACCGTCTGGTCGGTACACTCTCGGGAGACCGTGAGGAGATCCCATGGATTTCGCGTTCCACGCCGGGACCGGGCAGTCGCGGGGGCGGCCGCTCGACGTCGTGGACGAGCTCGCCCGTCCGGTGCTCGCGGCCCGGGTCGCCGGGCGCTGGGGATCTTTTGAAAAGCACATGACCTGACCTCGCCGTTCTCCCTCCCGCGTGCCGGGACTGCGGGCGGTGCCAGGGGGCCCGGGGTCACCGGCCCCCGAATCGATGAAGATCGACGAAGGGAGCGTTCGTGGCGCTGGACGAAGAGGCGGTCAGGGAGCGCGCTGTCGCGTTCCTGGCCGCGCACGACCCCGCGGGGGATCGGCTGGAGTTCCTGCGGGCCAGGTTCGACGCCGGGCTGGCCTGGGTGCACTTCCCCGAGGGGCTCGGCGGGCTCGGGGCCGCCCGCGAGCTGCAGCACGTGGTGGAGCACGAGCTCGCGGGGACGCCGCAGATCAACCCCGGGCTGCAGACGATCGGGTTGGGGATGGCCGCACCCACGATTCTGGCGTTCGGCACCGACGAGCAGCGCAGCCGGTTCCTGCGCCCGCTGTGGACGGGCGAGGAGATCTGGTGCCAGCTCTTCAGCGAGCCCGGCGCCGGCTCCGACCTGGCCACGCTCGGCACCCGCGCGGTCAGGGACGGGGACGAGTGGGTCGTCGACGGGCAGAAGGTGTGGACCTCCGGTGCCCACCACTCCCGGTGGGCGATCCTGGTCGCCAGGACCGACGTGGACCTGCCCAAGCACCGGGGGCTCACCTACTTCGTGTGCGACATGCACGCCCCCGGGGTCGAGGTCAGGCCGCTGCGGCAGATCACCGGCGAGGCCGAGTTCAACGAGGTCTTCCTCACCGGGGTACGGCTCGGCGACGACCTGCGGCTGGGAGAGATCGGCGACGGCTGGCGGGTCGCGCAGACCACGCTCATGAACGAGCGGGTCGCCATCGGCGGCGCGCCGGTCAAACGGGGCGGCGGCATGGTCGGCCTGGTCGCCGAAGCCTGGCGCACCCGGCCCGAGCTGCGCACCCACGACCTGCACCAGCGGTTGCTGCGCCTGTGGGTGGAGGCGGAGGTGACCCGCCTGGCCGGGACGCGGCTGCGCGAGCAGCTGTCCGCCGGGCAGCCGGGCCCCGAGGGTTCCGGTATGAAGCTCGCCTTCGCCTCGCTCAACCAGGCCCTGTCCGGGCTGGACGTCGAGCTGCGCGGCGAGGAGGGCCTGGCCTACGACGACTGGACCTTCCGCCGCTCCGAAGGCGTCGACTTCGTCGGCCGGGGTTCCGGATACCGCTACCTGCGCGCCAAGGGAAACTCCATCGAGGGCGGCACCTCGGAGATCCTGCGCAACATCGTCGCCGAGCGCGTGCTCGGCCTGCCCTCGGAGCCCCGCGTCGACAAGGACGTGCCCTGGAAGGACCTGCCCCGATGACGTACGACGCGAAAGTGGTGAGCGACCGGTGACACTGCTTTACACCGAGGTCGAGGAGGAGCTCCGCGCCTCCGTACGGGGCCTCCTCGCGGACCGCTGCCCGGCCGACGCCGTGCTGAAGCGGGGCGAGTCCGAGGCGCCGTACGACATGGACCTGTGGAAGACGCTGTCGCGGGAGATCGGGGTGGCGGGCCTGCTCGTGCCGGAGGACTACGGCGGGGCGGGGGCGTCGGCGCGCGAGGTCGCGGTGGTGCTGGAGGAGCTGGGGCGGGCGGTGGCGCCGCTGCCGTTCTTCACCAGCTCGGTGCTCGCCACGAAGGCCCTGCTGAACGTCGGCGAGGAGGACCTGATCCAGGAGCTCGCCTCGGGCGAGACGACGGCGGCGCTGGCGGTGTCGCTGGCGGCCTCGCCGTACCGGCCGCTGCCGGAGACCGTCACCATCACGGACGAGGGGCTCCTGAACGGGGAGATCAGGGCGGTGGCCGGCGCGGACGTGGCGGACGTGCTGCTGGTGCCCGTCGGAACGGCGCTCTACCGGGTGGACGCGGAGAACGTCCGGATCGACGTGCTGCCCTCGCTGGACCTGACCCGGCCGATCGCCACCGTCACGTTCTCGGACACTCCCGGGCTGGCGCTCGGCGGGCTCGACGTGCGGAGCGTGCTGAGCTTCGGCGCGGGGCTGCTCGCCTCCGAGCAGCTGGGTGTCGCCGAGTGGTGCCTGGGCACGACGCTCGCCTACATCAAGGAGCGTCACCAGTTCGCCCGCCCGGTGGGGTCCTTCCAGGCGATCAAGCACCGGATGGCCGATCTGTGGCTGGACGTGGTGCGCGCCCGCGCCGCCGCGAGGAACGCCGCGGACCTGCTGGCCACGGCCCCGCACCCGCTCTCGCCTCCCGACGGTGTGGAGGCGGCCGGTGAGCGCGAGCTGGCGGCGGCGGTGGCCAAGTCGTGGTGTTCCGAGGTGGCGCTGCACGTCGCCGAGGAGAGCGTCCAGCTCCACGGCGGGATCGGGATGACCTGGGAGCACCCGGTGCACCTGTATCTCAAGCGCGCCAAGGCGACCGAGATCGCGCTCGGCACCCCCGGCGCCCACCGGGAGGCCGTGGCGGCTCTCGCGGATCTGCCCGCCCCCGTCTGACCTTCTCCCCGCTCGCGGGCCTGCCCCACCCGGCCCGTGAGCGGGTGGGAACTGGAAGGCTTACTTGGTAAAGGGGGTCTGCTCCGGGCGGAGCGAGGTGAGGAGCAGGTCGGCGAAGTGCGCCCCCAGTTCCGCGCCCGAGAGCGGGCCCTCCGTGCTGTACCAGGTGCCCAGGTGGTGCACGGAGCCGAAGAAGAAGTCGACGACGATGTCGGCGGGCACGTCCTTCCTGAAGGTGCCCTCCTGCTGGCCCTCGATGACCAGGTCACGGAAGCGCTCGTGGTAGCGGCGCCGCTCGGCGCGGACGACCTTGCGGACGTCGGGCGTGAGCAGGTGCATCGACCGGAAGAAGATCTTGGAGTCGTCCAGGTTCTCCACGGTGGTCGCCACGACGTCCGCGGCGGCGGTGTGCAGGCGCTCGGCCACCGGCCCCGAGCTCTCGGCGAAGTGGGTCAGCCGCTCCATCTGCATGCGCAGCACCCGGCCGTAGATCTCGCGGAGCAGGTCGTCCTTGGAATCGAAGTAGTGGTACATGGCGCCCTTGGTGACACCGGCCGCCGAGACGATCCCCTGCACCGACGTGCCCTCGAAGCCCCGCTCGGCGAAGAGGCGGGTGGCCTCGCTGAGCAGGCGCTGCCGCACCGGCTCCTGGTCCTGAGTCATGCGTGTCCCCCATGGTGTGGTGGAGGAAAGCGTACCGACTGGTTGGTCAAGCAGCGGCCGATTGACGGAGACGTGTTACTTGCGTCACCTTCGTGATTGGACGATAGCTGGAGCCCCCAATTGGGTATTTCATAGTCCAAGGATCTTCAGTGTGGCAGGTCCCCCCACTTTCCTTCACGACCGCATCGAGCCAGGGGGGTTCGTCATGCCCGGCGGATCTATCTACGTGACGCCAGTCGACCAGGTTCACGGCCTGTCGCCCCAGGTCATGTACGAGCAGTTCTGGCTCAAGGAAGTCGCCCATCGCAGGAAGATGCGCGGGGTCAAGGCGGCGGTCGGCCTGGCGGTGGGCGTCGCGCTGGCCTACCGGTTCAACCTGTCCCCGCCGATCCTCGGGCTGCTGTGCGGCCTGCTCGTCGGTGCCGCGGACGCGTTCTGGACCTGGCGCGAGTACGACTCCACCGCCGTCTGGCGAGGTAAGCGCAGGGGCGAGACCATCACCGGCAGGCTGCTCCGCCGCAGGCTGCGCAGGGCCGGCTACCACGTCCTCGACGGCCGGGCCATCCCGGGCAAGGCCTCGATCGACCACCTCGTCATCGGGCCCGGCGGCGTCTGGGTGGTCGACAACGAGGCCTGGCACCCGGAGACCGAGATCGCCCGGTACGGCGACCGGCTGTTCCTCGGCGAGAAGTACGGCACGAAAACGGCGAAGGCGCTCGTCGAGGTCTCCGAGTCACTGGCCGAGGTGCTCTCCCGCGAGACGGGCATCCCGGTCACCATCGAGCCGTTGCTCGCCGTGCACGGCGGGCAGCTCAGGCGGTCGGTCACCGCGGAGGGGCTCACCCTCCTCAAGCCACGCCTGGTCGCGCGCTGGATCAAGGACGGTCCGCGGGCGGACTTCGACGACGCCCAGGTGGAGGTGCTCGCCAGGACCGCGGCCCGGGTGCTGCGCCGGATGAGCTGACCGTACGAGCCGACCGCGCCCGGCCCGCTCACCATGGGTGGGAGGACCGGTGAACGCGAACGCCGCCCGGTGGAATCCGCTCAGGCGAGTTCCTCGATGAAGGCCGCCAGCTGCGCGACGTTCCGGCACTCGTACATGGGCACGATCCCCCCGTACGCCGTCGCCACCGAGTCGCCGGTGTCCCACTGGGCGGTCGGCTCCGGGTTGAGCCAGTAGCTGTGCCGGGCGTCCCTGGTCAGCCGCTTCAGCGTCTCCAGCGCGGGCGGCTGGTAGTTGGACCGGGCGTCGCCCAGGATCAGCAGTGACGTCTTCGGTCCGATGGCGTCGCCGTACCGCTCGGCGAACGTCTCCAGCGCGTGGCCGTAGTTGGTCCGGCCGAACCGCACCATGTCGGCCTCCCTCACCAGCCGGGTCATCGCCTCCGCCACGTCGGCGCCGGGCACGAAGAACCGGGTGATCTCGTCCACCGTGTCCACGAACCCGAACGCGCGGACCTTGGTGAACTGCTCGCGCAGCGCGTAGGTCAGCAGCAGGGTGAAGTGGGCGAAGGCGGCGACCGAGTCGCTGGTGTCGCAGAGCACGACCAGTTCGGGCTTGTGCGGGCGGCGCGGCCTGTTGAAGGTGGTCAGCGGCACCCCGCCGCTGGACAGCGAGGCCCGTACGGTCCTGCGGAAGTCGAGGCGGCCGCGGTGGCCGAGCCGGTGCTTGACGGTCAGCCTGGCGGCGAGGCGCCGGGCGAGCGGGTGCACCTCCCTGCGGAGCCTGGCCAGGTCGGCCTTGGTGATCCGCAGGAAGTCGAGCTGCTCCAGCGGCGGGCGTACCGAGGATCGGGCGATCCGCTCGATTCCGGAGTCCTCCGCGATCCGGCGGCGCACGTCGCGGGAGACGGCGTCCTCGAAGCGCCTGGTGTTCTCGCCGATCCGCTGCCGGGCGACCTTCTCGGCCAGCCCGCCGCGCTCCTGGCCGGCGAGGACCTCGGCGAGCAGGCGCGCCATGAGCGTCTCGGGGGAGAGCGCCCGCATCACCGAGTAGGAGAACCAGTTCTGCCTGCCGGGACTCGCCACCTGGCGGCCGAAGCGCTCCACCATGGCCCGCGCGAACTCGTTCATCCCCTCGGCGCCCAGCAACAGCTCGGCCAGCCTGTCGCGCAGCTCGGGGAGTTCGGCGGTCTCCAGGTCCGGTTCGGTCTCGTGCGAGGGCCGCAGGCCGGTCGTGGAGGCGGGGAACCACAGGTCGAACAGCGTGTCGAAGCCCGGCCGGTGCGAGGGCCGCTTGACCAGCGTCGCGGCGTACGCGGCCCGCAGCGACTCCCGCTCGGTCAGGTCGATCACCTCCAGTGCCCTGGCCGCGTCCAGCCCCTCGGCCAGCGACACCGGCAGCCCCGCCTCGCGTAGCGCGTGCACGAACCCCACGTGCCGGTCGAGCAGGCTCACCTTCCGCCTCCCGCCCCGTGGGCCGAGCGCTCCGCGCCGGTCACAGGGCCAGCTCCTTGCGTGCCCGGGTCTGGTCGGAGGCGTGCTTGAGCACGACGCCGAGGGTGGCCCCGATCGCCGCCTCGTCCAGCTCGGTCCTGCCCAGCGCGATCAGGGTGTTGGCCCAGTCGATCGTCTCGGCGATCGAGGGCGCCTTCTTCAGCTCCAGGGCGCGCATGGTGGCCACCGTACGGGCGAGTTGCTCGGCCAGGGCGGTCGTGATCGTGGGCACCTGGGCCAGCACGATGTCGCGCTCGCGCTCCGGCGTCGGGTACTCCAGGTGCAGGTAGAGGCAGCGCCGCTTCAGCGCCTCGGAGAGCTCGCGGGTCGCGTTGGAGGTCAGCACCACGTAGGGCCTGCGCACGGCGGTGATCGTGCCGAGCTCGGGGATGGTGACCTGGTAGTCGGACAGGATCTCCAGCAGCAGCCCCTCCACCTCGACGTCCGCCTTGTCGGTCTCGTCGATCAGCAGGACCGTGGGCGTCCGGGAGCGGATCGCCGCGAGCAGTGGCCGCTCCAGCAGGAACTCCTCGGTGAAGATGTCGTCGTGGGTGGCGTCCCAGCTCTCGTCCTGTCCGGCCTGGATGCGCAGCAGCTGCTTCTTGTAGTTCCACTCGTACAGCGCCCTGGCCTCGTCCAGCCCCTCGTAGCACTGCAACCTGACCAGTTCCGCCCCGGTCGCCGCCGCCACGGCCTTGGCGAGCTGGGTCTTGCCCACACCGGCCGGCCCCTCGGCGAGGAGTGGTTTGCCGAGCGCTCCCGCCAGGAAGACCGAGGTCGCGATGGAGTCGTCGGAGAGGTAGTCGACGGCGCTGAGCCGCTCGCTGGCGTCGGCGGGCGAGGCGAACCACATGTGTGCTCCCAGTACAGGACCGAATGTTGTTCTAGCTTAGCCGCTGATCGTCGCGGATTTCGAAGCCCTGCCCGATGTGCGCTATCCTTCAAGAGCTTCAAGCGCCGCTAGCTCAGTTGGTTAGAGCAGCTGACTCTTAATCAGCGGGTCCGGGGTTCGAGTCCCTGGCGGCGCACAGTGGATATGACCAGCGCATCTGTGATTTCGATCATGGGTGCGCTGGTTGCTTTTATGCCCGGGTTCGTCGCCCGGGTTCGCCCCTGGGCCTGGGGGCGCCCGGCCCCCGAGCCTCGTCAGCGCCGACGTCGTTCTATTCACGGATCAGCGGCCAGGTTCTGCCAGCAGCAATGAATTGAGGGTGCCGTACTCAAGACCGCCCTCAAGGGCTCCACAGGTGCCGTCGGTGAGCAGTTCCCGGGCGGCACGTGCGACCAGCCCGTAGGCCGCCTCGGCGATCGAGGACCCAGCACTCACACGAGCCACGCCCAACGCCGCGAGCGCGGGCACGGTGAGAGTCCCAGGACCCGCCAGGACGTTCACTGGCACGGACACCGCACGCACGAGCGCCGTGATGGTCTCCGCGTTCAGAGCCCCCAGAACGAACACCCCGTCAGCGCCGGCTGCCACGTAGGCCTCGGCCCGGGCCAGGGTTTCCTTCAGCCATACCGTGAGATCCCCGGTCGGCAGACGGTGCGTGTCGATTCGGGTGTTGATGAACAGCGGCACACCAGCGGTGTCCGCAGCACTACGGGCAGCCGCGATGCGCTCGGACTGCTCCAGGATGGGACGCAGTAGGGCCGGGCCTGAGCGGAGTGAGTCCTCCAGATTGATGCCGACGGCTCCGGCCGCGAGCACGCCCCGCACTGTCTCAGCCACACCCGCGGGGTCGGGCGCGTAGCCGCTTTCGACATCGGCTGTCACCGGAACGTCGACCGCTGCGGCGACCCGAGCGATCAGGTCGAGGCCGCGGTCCCGGTCCAGGTGGTCGCCGTCTCCATAGCCCAGGGCCCACGAGACACCGGCGCTGGTGGTGGCGACCGCGGCAGCGCCGGCATTCGCCACGATACGCGCGGAGGCGACGTCCCAGGCATTGGGCAGTACCAGCGGCCGACCGGGGACATGCATCGAGCGGAACAACAGGGCCTTGCCACGAAGTGTTGTCATGCCGGTTATTCCATCAGACGGAACTGAATCCAGATCAAATCTATTTCGCGAAGGCACCGCAGAGTATCGAACGGGGAGTGCCGCTCCTTCACATCGCGCCATTGACCGGACTAGAGGGGCCTGATCATGACTGCCAAGTGCATCTTCTGTGAGATCGCTGGGGGCCGGGCCTCAGCACGTGTCGTCGCCGAATGGGACGACGCGATCGCCTTCACCCCCCGCTCCGGTGGCGCCACCACCGGGCACGTCATCGTTATCCCCCGCCGTCACGTCACCGACGTCGGCGTCGACCCCGCCGTCACCGGCGCCGTGATGGCGCGGGCTGCCGAACTCGCCGCTCGAATGGACGCCGCGAATGTGATCACGTCCAAAGGCGTGTCGGCGACGCAGACTGTGTTCCACCTGCACGTTCATGTCGTCCCCCGCCGTCCGGGCGACGGACTGCCGCTCCCCTGGACGCCGCAGCACGAGGCCGCCGCACGCAAGGCCGCCGCTGAGGCAGCCGCGGCTCAGCCGCATTGGACCCTCGGAGCAGTCCCGGCCAACATCCGTCTCGTGTGCGCCAGGGAGCCCATTCCCGGGAGTCCGACGGTGTTCCTTGCCGGTCCCACCCCCGACGAGGCCGTCCCCGTGCCGTCCTGGCGACCCGACGCGATCAATGAGCTGTCCGCGCAGTGGGATGGAGACCAGCCGCTCACCGTCCTGTGCCCCGAGTCCCGGGGGCGCCGGCGCGCTGAGCGCTACGAGCATCAAGTCGGCTGGGAGTCTGCGGCCCGGGACGCCTCCGACGCGATCCTGTTCTGGATTCCGAGGGACATGAGGGTCCTCCCAGGCATGACCACGAACGTCGAATGGGGTCTGGACGTTCGCACCGGCCGGGCCGTGCTCGGTGCGCCGAGCGACTGCCCCTCTCCCGAACGTAACCGGTACCTGATCTACGTCGCCCACCGGTACGGCGCGCCTGTCGAGGAGACCCTCACTGCCACCGTCACCGCGGCCCTCATGATCGCAAAAAGGCGGCACTCATGATCACAACCGTAGTCCGGAAAGGATGGTGTGGCTACTGGTCGCCTCTCCCTCCGAGTACGCGAGCACACCTATCCGCCGGACGAGGGCAGAGGAGCGTGCCCGATGTGATCAGTGATCGAATGCGATCAGCGAACGGGTGATCGGCGCGCCGGTCTTGTTGTTGTGCCAGACTCCGGCGGCCAGTGCGAGGATGCGCCGGGCGACCCGGATCGCGACGCCCTGGAAGGTCCGTCCTCCGTGTTGTTCCAGGTCGAGCTGCCCTTTGATCAGTAGTTCGAATCCCTGGCGGCGCACTTGCGAGAAGCCCAGGTCGGCATCGCCGACCTGGGCTTTCTTCATTGAGCGATCACCTTGGTGGGGGCGTTGGACCTCCGGTCCCGCTCGCGGATTCTCGGTGACCCGGGTCAGCGGACCCGGCGGCCGTGGCTGGGCTCGCTCTGGCGGTTCGCCCGGTCCACGGCCGTCACGTGGTAGTGCGCGCCCCTGGCTCCCTCGGGGTCCACCCAGCGCACGTCGCGGCCTGCGGGGATGACCGCGACCAGGTTGCGGGCGTCGGTGAAGTCACCGGGACCGGCCTGCCGGTCGAACCGGAAGACCGCGAACTGGAACGGGACGTCCCTACCGGGGGCGACGATGTGCAACTCGGCGCCACCGGCCACCTTGTGCGCGGTGGCCAGGACCGGGCGGCGCGGTGGCCGGCCGTCCGCGAGGCGCGGCAGCAGCGGGGCGAGGGCCGGGCGGGTGTAGTGGTCGGTCACGGCGGTGCTGACGCTGCCCAGCCGGTCCTCACGTACATCGCCGGAGTTGTACCAGATGTCGCCGCCGACCTGGGGGTTGTCCCGGTTGAGAGTGAGGTGCCGGGAAAGCTCGTCCGGCTGGAACCACTGGGCGGGCTGCCCGGCGGCACCGGCCTTGTAGGCGGCCTGGCCGATCCAGAGCTGGACGTCGGTGCCCGCCGCCACGCCGGACCACCAGGGGATCAGCTTGGCGTAGTCGGCGTTCGACTGGCCGATGTACCAGTAGATCTGCGGTGCGATGTAGTCCAGCCAGCCCTTCCTGACCCAGCCCCGCGTGTCGGCGTGCAGGTTGTCGTACGACTGGCTGCCGGCGGTGTCCGAGCCGAGGGGGTCGGTGGACCTGTTCCGCCAGATGCCCGAGGGGCTGATGCCCCAGGCGACCTCCGGCTTGGCCTGCCGTACCCGCTGCTGCATCTCCCGGACGAGCAGGTCCACGTTGTCGCGCCGCCAGGAGGCGAGATCGGGGAAGCCCGCGCCGTAGCGCGCGAAGGCCGCGGCGTCGTCGAAGGCCGTGGTGTTGACCGGGTAGAAGTAGTCGTCGAAGTGCAGGCCGTCGATGTCGTACCTGGTGACCGCGTCCATCATCGCGTCCTGCACGAACGCCCGCACCGCGGGGATGCCCGGGTTGTAGTACAGCTTGCCGCCGTAGGAGACGATCCAGTCCGGATTCCTGCGGCCCGGGTGCTCGGGGTGCAGTTTGGCCGGGTCCGGCTGCATCGACACGCGGTACGGGTTGAACCAGGCGTGGAAGGCCAGGCCGCGCCGGTGCGTCTCCTCGACCAGGAAGGCCAGCGGGTCGTAGCCCGGGTCCTGGCCCTGAACGCCGGTCAGGTACTCCGACCACGGTTCGTGTGGCGAGGGCCAGAAGGCGTCGGCGGTCGGCCGGATCTGGACGAAGACCGAGTTGAGCCGACGGGTCCGCGCGAGGTCCAGCCAGGCCAGGTACTCGGCCTGCTGCGCCTCGACGGTCAGGCCGGGCTTCGACGGCCAGTTGATGTTGAGCACCGAGGCGATCCACATCCCGCGCATCTGCCGCAGCGGCGGGATGTGGCCGTCGGCGTTGCCGGCGGCGAAGGCGGGCGTCGAGGTGAGAGCCGACAGGGGGAGAGTCGTCGCGCCCGCGGCCAGGGCCAGGCCGCGCAGGACGGAACGTCGGGTGGGTGCGCTCATGCGGACCTCCGGGGGGGCTGAAGAAGAAGGCGCCGAGCGTGACATTGGCAGAAACTTACTTTCAAATCAATGACAATGAAGGAAAATATCGTTGAGATGCGATCCGCTCCAAGGCGTTCGGGCAGGCGGCCCGGTGGGGAAACCTGGATGCGCCGTGGTCGCCTCGGGTGGATCGGTGGTGATCCGGTGGTGGGTGCGTGTCGGTCTCCTGGAGATCGGCACTGGACATAAACCCATATAAGAGGTAGGGATAGTATGAAAAATTCCATGACATCCGAGGAGCAGCCATGGCAGTCAAAGTGATCGACGCGGCCGCGTACGTCCAGGAGTGGCAGGACTGGCACCACCGGCACGAGGTGGTGCTGGCCGATCCCCACGGGTTCCTCGCCGTCACGAACCTGCACTGGCTGACCTCTGAACCGCAGCGCCTGCCGGATGCTCCGGGGGAATGGTCGACCGGCGGCGAGGGCGTCGTCGTGACCCTCGGAGACGCGGAGGAACTGGTGGTGGACGGCACACCGGTGCGTGGCCGGTACGTGTTCGGCCTCATCCCCGAACGCGGCGCGATCAATGCCACCTGGGGTGACGCGGTGATCGAGGTGGCCAGGCGGGGCGGGCATGACATCGTCAGGCCGAGACACCCGGACCACCCGCTGCGTGTCGCGTTCGCCGGCACGCCGACCTTCCCGCCGGACCCGCGATGGCTGGTCGCCGGCCGCTACGTGCCGTTCGACGAGCCCCGGCCGACGGACGTCGGGGCGGCGGTGGAAGGGCTGCGGCACGTCTACGACGCGCCGGGGCGGGTCGAGTTCGAGCTCGACGGGCAGACGCTGAGCCTGACGGTGTTCAACGGCCACGCGCCGGGCAGCCTGATCGCCCTGTTCACCGACGCGACCTCCGGCGTGACCACCTACGCCGCCAACCGCGTCCTGCAACTGGGGGTGCCCGACGCCGGCAACCAGGTGACCGTGGACTTCAACCGGGCCACGAACCTGCCGTGCGCCTACACCGACTTCGCCACCTGCCCGCTGCCGCCGGCGGAGAACCGACTGCCGGTCGCGATCGAGGCAGGCGAGAAGATCCCCTACGAGCGCGGCTGACGTCCGGATGAGCACGCCCGTGACCCCGCTCATCCGTTCCCCGGGGGAGAGCATCGGCCGGTTCAACCGGGATCACGGCCGGAGGTCCGCCGGGTGGCGGGCGCGCCAGGCGGTGTAGTGCGGCTGACTTTCGAGGGATTCGCGGTGGGCCTCGGTGGCGAGGCGCGTCAGCTCCTCGGCCCGGTGGGCGAGGGCGCCGTCGCGGCGCCAGGCCGCCAGGTGCCTGATCCACAACGGTGATCCGGCGAGCGGGCGGACCACGAGCCCAGGTCCTGCGGGGAAGCTGGCCTGGCAGGGCGAGATCGCGTGCTTCTCGGCGATGAGATTACGGATCATCATCGGCTCGATCATGATGTACGGCATCTTCGGGACGAAGCCCTCGTTCTGGCAGGCGGTCACGAAACACTCCGGCCAGCCGACGCCGTCCGGCGGCGAGAGCACCCAGTCGTCGCCCGCCAGCTCCGCCAGCGGCACCTCCTCCAGCACCGCGAGGGGATGGGCCTCGGCCATCGCCACGAAGACGGGTTCCACGGCGATGGGACGCACGCCCACCGAGGGTGGGATGACCAGCTCGTGGCCGGGGTAGTCGATGAGGGTCGCGGCATCCAGCCGCCGGGAGGTCAGCAGATCCAGCAGCAGGCGGGGCGAGTGCTCGGTGTGCACGGTGATCGAGGCCCCCGGGACCTCGAACAGCCGCCGCAGCAGGCCGCTGAACAGGGGGTTGGCATAGCCGCCGATGCGGGCGACGCTCGTCTGGCCGCTGGGCGGCAGGGTGCCTGTCATCAGCTCGTCCACGGTGTGCAGCGCGGACCTGGCCCGGGTGAGCACGAACTGGCCGAACGGGGTCGGTGTCACGCCCAACCGGCTGCGCCGGAAGACCTGGCCGCCGAGCGTGGACTCGATCCGGTGCAGCTGGGCGGTCAGGGCGGGCTGGGAGACGCCCAGGGAGGCCGCCGCCTTGCTGAGACTCCCCGCGCCGGCGATGGTGCATAACGCTCGAAGGTGCCGTAGCTCCAGCTGCATGGGCCAAATATAGTGCGGCATAACGCTGGATTTATATGTCTCTGGGATAAGACGCGGTTCCCTCGTTTGGCGCACAGTTGACGGTGATCCCTACTTCCGAAGGAACCCCTATGCCAGTGACCTACCGCCGTTCCGACCTCGTCTTCACCGATCACACGATCACCGTCCCGCTGGACCACTCCAGCCCGGACGGGGCGACGATCGAGGTGTTCGCGCGGGAGGTGGTCGCGGCGGGGCGGCAGGGGGACGACCTGCCGTGGCTGCTGTACCTGGAGGGCGGCCCCGGCCACAGTGCCCCCCGCTCGCCGGTCGGGTGGCTGCACCGGGCCACCAGGGAGTACCGGGTGCTGCTGCTGGACCAGCGCGGCACCGGGCGCAGCACTCCCGCCAACCGGCAGACCCTGGCCGGCCTCGACGACCCCGCCGCCTACCTGCGCCATTTCCGGGCCGATGCCATCGTCAGGGACGCCGAACTGCTTCGCGCGCGCCTTCTCGGGGACCGGCCGTGGAGCCTGCTGGGGCAGAGTTTCGGCGGGTTCTGCGCGCTGACCTACCTGTCGCTGGCCCCCGAGGGGCTGCGCGAGGTGATGATCGCGGGTGGGCTGCCGCCGCTGGCCGACCGGCCCGAGGACGTGTACCGGGCGGCCTACCCCCGCGTCCTGGCGCACAACGAGCGGTTCTTCGCCCGCTATCCCGGTGACCTGGCGATCGCCCGTCAGGTGGCCGACCACCTGCAACGGCAGGAGGTGTTCCTGCCCGGCGGGGAGCGGCTGACCCCGCGGCGCTTCCAGACCCTCGGGATCACGTTCGGCACGGAGAGCAGGTTCGACACGCTGCACCATCTGCTGGAGGAGGCGTTCGCCGGTGAGAAGGAGCTGTCCGACGTCCTCCTGCGCCGGGTGGACGCGCTGGTCTCCTACGCCGAGCACCCGCTGTACGCGCTGCTGCACGAGGCGTCCTACTGCCAGGGCGGGGCCTCCAACTGGGCCGCGCACCGCGCGCTGGGCGAGTTCCCCGAGTTCGATGTGGAGCAGGGCGGCCCCGTCCGGTTCTTCGGCGAGATGATCTTCCCGTGGTTCTTCGACGAGGACCCGGCGCTGGTCCCGCTGCGGGCCTGCGCCGAGGCACTGGCCGCCTGCGAGTCCTGGCCACGCCTCTACGACCCGGACCGGCTGAGCGGCAACACCGTTCCGGTGGCGGCGGTGATCTATCACGACGACCTGTACGTGGACCGCGACAGTTCCCTTCGCACCGCGAGCACGGTGCGTGACCTGACTTCCTGGATCACCAACGAGTACGTCCACGACGGGTTGAGGGTCTCGGGCGAGACCGTGCTGGACCGGCTCATCGCGATGGTCCGCCGGTGAGCCTGGGGAAACGACGGGCGCTCGGCTTCCCGTGCCTTCCGGCGGCGCGTACGGAACCGGCGGCCCGGTGTCCGGCCGGTGGTGTACGAGCGTCGATCGCCTTTCGCGGAGTAGCGCCCCTTTTCCATAACCCGTGAATTATGGGAAAGGGCTCATCGTGTCCATCTCAACTGCCCATAACCCACCGGTTATGGGCGGCCTTGACCTGCGGCTCCCCGGCAGGCGCGAACGGGCCGACAAGCTCGACACTCTCGTGTGATCACCCCGTTATCCGACACCGGTGACAATCTGCGGCATTCCCCAAGCAAGGAGAACCCGTGCGCAGATCGTCCGTGGTCGTCGCCACGCTCATGGTCATGGCGTGTCTGTCGACCGGCCCGGCTCACGCCGAGGATCCGGGCCAGACGCGAAAGGTCGAGGTCTTCGGCGAGCACGCCCCCCAGGGCTACACCGAAGTTCCGGTGGAGAGCGGCGACAAGGCGAGGGGCCTGGCCGTGCCGTCCGCCACGGTGACGCCGATCGAGGTCAACGGCCCCAGCGACAAACGCATCGACCTGGTCTACCTCGGTGACGGTTTCACCGAGGCCGAGCAGGACGCCTACACCGCCCAGGTGGCCAACAGCTGGAACATCCTGGCCCAGCGCGAGCCGTTCAAGAGCTATCGCAAGCTGTTCAACGTCTGGCAGGTGAACGTCGTCTCCAACGAGTCCGGGGTCGACAACGACCCGGTCAAGGGGGTGCGGAAGGACACCGCGCTGGGCGGTGAGTACTGGTGTGAGGACCTGGAGCGCCTGGTCTGCGTGGACATCCCCACCGCCCAGTCCTACGCCGGGCTGGCCCCCGCCTTCGACCAGATCGCCGTCGTGGTCAACAGCCCCACCTACGGCGGTGCCGGCTACATCGAGGAGAACCTGGTCACCTTCTCCGGCGGGCACCGGAGCGGCCCGGAGATCCTGCCGCACGAGTTCGGCCACTCCATCGGCGACCTGGCCGACGAGTACCCCTACTGGGCCTACCCGGACGACGGCAGCACCTACACCGGCGACGAGCCGCCCGACACCAACGTCTCGATCCACAACGCCGAGCAGCAGACCGCGCGGCGGGCCAAGTGGTGGTACTGGCTGGGCGCCGAGACCCCCGACGGCGGCGTGATCGACACCTTCGAGGGTGCCGCCTACTACAACCTCGGCATCTACCGGCCCAGCGACAACTCGCTGATGCGCTCCCTGCTCAAGCCGTTCAACCTGGTCGGCCGTGAGGAGATGGTCCGCACGTTCGTCGAGACGACCGGCCTGATCGACGACTCCACCCCGAGCGGCAAGGTCAGGGCGGGCAGCACCCTGACGGTCACCCCCGTGGGGCTCCCGACCGTGTCCACCCGCTGGTTCATCAACGGCCACGAGATCACCGAGTGGGCGGGCAGGACCTCGGCGGTGGCTCTGACCAAGAAGCCCAAGGACCACGGAAAGCCCGAGGCGCCGTGGTGCGGGCGCAAGGACCTGAAGGCCAAGAAGGGCGACTGCACCTACTCGGTGCAGGTCAGTGACTCCACCGACTTCGTGAGGAACTCCGCCTACAAGGCGGACACCCTCACCCAGTCGATCACCTGGACGGTCGGCAAGCACTGACCGGATCCTGCCACGCCCCGCTCGGGACGCGGCAGGACCGGATGGCGAAAGAACGGCGATCGCCGAAGGATGTTCCGCGGAAGCGGGCGTCCTTCGGCGATCGCGTGCGTTCAGCGCCGGGTCGTCATCCCGTCTTGGCGAGAATCGCCTTGGTCATCGCGTCGAGACCGATCAGGTTGAACTTCTTCCCGAGGGTGCGCATGATCGAGTTCTCCGACGGGCGGTAGATGCCGTACGCGTAGTCGGCGCCCCCCTGGTAGGCGCCGATCACGCCACCGTCGGGAGTGGCCTGACCCAGGTACTGGTACCACTTGCGCCTGCCCGAGGTGAGCTGCGCGGCGGTGTACTTCGAGACGTTCGCCGCCGACGGCTCGCCGCCGTTGTAAGTGGTGTTGAGGGTGGAGTACTCGTCCGCGAGGTTACCCATTGAATGTCCGAGCTCGTGCACCACGACCTGGCCGGAGCTCGCGTTGCCGCCCGAGGCGGTGGCGACGCCGCCGCCCGCGCCGTACCCCGCACCGCCGTACTTGGTGCTGTTGCCCAGCGCCACCACCTGGTCGACACCGGGTGCCAGTGCGGCGTAGGACTTGGCGGTGGCGGTGTTCACGCAGAGCAGGCGCTCGATTCCCGAGCACCAGAACCCCATCCCGAGCGCGGTGTTCCTGCTGACGCCCTGGGTGGGGTCGTTGTCGACGCCCGACTGGCTGGAGACGACGTTGACCATCCACACGTTGAAGGAGTTCTTGTAGGTGCTGAACGGTTCGACGGCGGTCATCTCGGCCCACTTGCTCGCGGCGTGGGCCTGGAAGGTGGCGATCTCGGCGGAGGTGTAACCGTCGCCCACGAAGACCAGGTCGAAGCGCTGGGAGGAGGGGCCCGTCTGCTGCAGGGCGGTGACCGTGGCGGTCGGCGCGGCGCGCGGGGCGGGAGGCACCTGCCGCTTCGGGATCTCGACCTGCTGGATCGTGCCGTCGGGGGAGAAGACCTCCACCCGCTCGGTGGATCCCGGCGGGGACGGTTCGGCGGCGGCGGACGTCGGTGTGGCGAGGGAGGCGATGACGACCGGTACGAGCAGCGCCAGGCGGAGGGGGCGGGGCACGGCGTCTCCTTGGGGGTGAGCGCAGTGGATCTAGTGCCCACATCGTGAGTTATCGCCATACGCCCAGATAATCCCTTTTTGAGATAACCCTCCCGTTATAGTGGTGAATCCTGGGCCCTCACCCCCTCCATGTCGGGGACTCCGCCTCCGGTGACGGCCTGGAATGTGAGGGCGGCGGCAACTCTCAGTCGCGGGGGAGAGCCTCGATGGTCTCCAGATGCCTCTCGCCCCAGTCGCCGAGGGGGAGAAGCGCGGTGTTGAGCGAGTGGCCGAACTCGGTCAGCGAGTACTCCACCTTCGGCGGAACCTGGTGGTAGACCTCGCGGTGCACCAGGCCGTACGACTCCATCTCGCGGAGCTGCTGGATGAGCATCTTCTCGCTGATGCCGGACACCGACCGGTTCAACTCCCCGAACCGCAGCGGCTTGCTGTGGAGCGCCCACAGGATCAGTGCCTTCCACTTACCGCCCACGACGTCGACGGCGGCATCGAGCCCGCACGAATAGGTCCGCTTCTTCATTCGCGTTCTCCATACTTACAAAAAGGTTAGTACCTGACAAAATAGTAGGTACTTGAGGAAAATTCAGCAGAGCGCCAGCATCGAAACGTCCCAGCCGGGGTCACGAAGGGCCCGGGACTGGGACGTTCGCATGCCGACATCTGATGAAAGCGGGGGAAACAATGACGGCCGACAACCGATCGCCGGTGACGGTCCTGGGACTGGGCCCGATGGGGCAGGCGCTGGCGGGCGCGTTCCTCGGGAACGGCCACCCCACGACCGTGTGGAACCGTACGGCCGCCAAGGCCGACGCTCTCGTCGCCCGGGGCGCGGTCCGCGCGGACACGGTCGCCGACGCGATCGCGGCGAGCCCGCTGGTGATCGCCTGCGTGATCGACTACGACGCGGTGAGCGCGATCATCGACCCCTCGGTAGACGCGCTGAAGGCCCGGACCCTGGTCAACCTCACGGCCGACACGCCGGAACGCGCACGCCGGATGGCCGACTGGGCCGCCGGTCACGGCGTCGACTACCTCGACGGCGCCATCATGACCCCGACACCGACCATCGGCGGGCCGGCGGCGGTCGTCCTGTACAGCGGGCCTGAAGCGCTCTACCAGGCCCATCGGCCCGCGCTGGCGAGCCTGGGCGGCACCGCCACCTACCTCGGCGCGGATCCCGGGCGGGCGGCGGCCCACGATGTGAGCCTGCTCGACCTCTTCTGGACGTCCATGAGCGGCCTCGTCCACGCCTTCGCCCTGGCCGGCGCGGAAGGCATCTCGGCCAGGGACCTCGCCCCGTTCGCCAAGGGGATCGGCGCCCTGCTCCCCGACCTCATCGACGAGTTCGCCCGCTACGTCGACGACGGCCACCACCCGGGCGACCAGTCCAACATCCTGTCGGCCGACGCGGGGATGGCACACATCATCCACGCGGCCCAGACCAGGGGCATCGACACCGGCGTGCTGAGCGCCGCCAGGGCCGTCACGCGACGCGCGATCGACGCCGGTCACGGCGACGACAGCTTCTCGCGCCTGGCCGAGGTGCTCGGGAGGCCGACACCGTAAAACGCACTCGAAGAGGGGGCGGCCCGCCACGACCGGCTCTGATGGTGGCGCCGCCCCCACCGGAACGATCACCGTCCAGGCCCGGCCGGAGTGGAAAGCAGGCGTAGAGTAGGAAGTACCGAGGACATTTCGTACGTTGGCATTCAGGTCGACGTCGCCCAAGGCGATAGGCGAATCCGGTCCTCCTACGGGCCGAGACGGGCCGGGCGATCATGACGCAGGCGCTTCTTTCCCACAGCACACCGCTCACCGACGAGGAACGTCTGAGTCTGGATCCCACCCTCGGCCGCAGGGGCGCCGTGGACGGGGCCTGGTGGCCACACTCCCAGGACGCGGCGGTGGAACTGCCCGACCTCATCGCCGCCGTCGACCGGCGGCTGGACCGGCCCGTCAGGCGGGTGGGTCTGCCCCTGGGATCCTGGGACGACATCCCGCACCGTGTCGCGGCCCCCGGCCGCCAGGTCAAGGTGGGCTGGTTCCGCAACATGGACCCACACGTGGTCACCCTGATCTGCGAGGCCATGGAACCCGTCAACCTGCTGGTCATTCCACCCGGCACCGAGAGCGGCACGGCCGCGCACGCGCTCACCCTGGCCACCAGGTGCGCGGGCGCCACCCGCCCGACCGACATCCTCACCGCCGCGGCCTCCTCGGACGTCAGCTCGATCGCCCAGGATGACAGCCGGGCCGTCTGGGAGGACGAGGGCGGACAGGTCGCCGGCTGCGCACCGGCCGCCGGTCACCAGGGCCCGGATCCTCTCCGAGAGGAGACCTCATGACCGTTCTGCAATCTCAGACTTTTCACGGAGTGGGGCCCCAGGCCGTCGGTCCCGCCGCCACAGTCATCCATCTGCACGGCGAGATCGACGTCTTCAGCAGCGCGGCGCTGCGCGAACGGCTGCTCCGCGCGTTGCGGCGCGGAGCGAATCCGCTCATCCTCGACCTGTCCGGGGTGTCGTTCTTCGACACCTCAGGGCTGGCCGTACTGGTCGGCATCCAGCGCCGCGCCAGATCGCTCGGAGTCACCTTCGAGCTGTCCGCGCCTCGTCACCAGACGGCGGCCCTGCTACGGGTCACCGGCCTGGACCGCACTTTCACCATTCGCTGAGCGTCAGTGGAGTGGATTCCCCGTCCCCCGGAGAGATGAGGAACCGGGGGACGTTCGCGCGTGTGACGTACGAGGGTCCGGACCTACGGCGCCCCTTCACCAGAGGGCGATGGAGCGGGTCAGGATCTTGGTGAGGTCGCCCTCGGTGACCGGCCGGGGGGCGGTGCTGAGCAGGCGCTGCTGCTTCATCGCGCCCTCCGCCAGCGCGGGGACGTCCGCCTCGGTGTAACCGACGCCGCCGATCCCGCCGGGGAGGCCGATGTCGCGCATCAGCCTGGTCAGCACGCCGGGCAGATATTCGGAAAGGTCGTCGGGCCTGGCGGCGGACGGGTCGAGCAGCTCGGCCGCGCGCAGGTGCCGCTCCGGCTGCGCCTCGAAGGTGAACCTGAACGCCTCGGGAGCGGTCAGCGCGACGGCCATGCCGTGTGGCACCATCGGCTCGCCCGCCGGGTAGCCCTCGGGGTGGAAGTCCCTGACCCGCCCGGCGATCGGGTAGGCGTTGGCGTGCGGGATGTGCACGCCCGCGTTGCCGAACCCCAGTCCGGCGAACGTCGCCGCCAGCGCCATCCGCCCCCTGGCTTCGACGTCGTCCCCGTCGCGTACGGCGGTGCGGAAGGACTGCGCGAGCAGCGCGATGGCGCGCTCGGACCACATGTCGGCCACCGGGTTCGAACCGCAGTAGGGCACCCGCTCCTCGGGGCGTTTGCGCTCGTATGAGGTGTACGGCCGGGCGGTGTAGCTCTCCAGGGCGTGGCAGAGGATGTCCATCCCGGCGGCCGCGGTGACCCCGGCGGGCTGGGTCATCGTCAGGTCGGGGTCGACGACGGCCAGCACCGGGCGGAGCCGGGCGTGGCTGATCCCGGTCTTCACCTTCAGGTCGAGCACGTCGAGCACGCAGATCGTGGTGCTCTCGGACCCCGTTCCGGTGGTCGTGGGCACCGCGACCAGCGGCTTGAGCGGCCGGGACGGGGCCAGGCCGCCGCCCACCGGCGCGTTGACGTAGTCCATCAGCTCGCCCGGGTTGGTGGTGAGCAGGTTGACCGCCTTGGCGGTGTCGATGCTGGAGCCGCCCCCGACGGCGACGAATGCGTCCCACGGCCCGGAGGCGCGGGCGTGTTCGATGGCCGCCAGCAGGCTCTCGTCCGTCGGCTCGACGCGCACGCCCTCGTACACGCTCGCCTCCATGCCGAACCCGGAGAGCTGCTCGGCGATCCGCCGCGGCGCGCCGGTCGCGGCCACCCCGGGGTCGGTGACGACGAGGACGCGCCGGACGCCGTACTGCCCGAGGTCGAAGCCGATCTCGGCCGAGGCGCCGGAGCCGAACTTCAGGGCGGGGGCGCCGTAGGTGAAGACGGACTCGGGATTGCCCGGAGTACCGAACACGCCCGGCTCCTCTCTCGCTGTTCTTACCGGTGCCATAGGACGGGAGCCCTCCGCGTGAGCATACCCGGCGGTATGTCGCGTTCGTCCACCCGCCTGCCGATCTTGGGTCTGCAGCCTTCCGTGGGCAAGAAACCTGCAAACCAACCGCAAACCGGGCTGAATACCATCGCCGCCATGATGAAAAGAATGATCGCGGTGACCGCTGTCGCCGGAGTCGCCGTGCTGGCGGCCCAGCTTCCCGCGTCCGCGAGCTCCTCCACCGCGCTGCTCCGGCTGCGCGGCGGTTTGACGCTGGAGATCCCGAACTCCTGGCGGGTGTACGGGACCGCGGACCAGGTCCGGGTGGTGACCGGTGCCTGCGCGCGGCCCAACGGCGGTTACTTCCAGCCCAGGTGCGACAGCTTCTGGGTCATCGGGCCGAAGGCCCTCAAGACCGGTGCCGAGGGCTTCGGGCGCTACAACCCCGACCAGGGGCCGTTCTACCCGGCGTCCGACGTGGTGCCCTGCGCGACCAACCCCAAGTACGGCCAGGTCCTCGGCAAGGCGATCGCGGTCGGCTACCGCAACATCGGGGTGGCCCACAAGGCGCACTACCGGGTGTGGCCCGGCCGGTGCGTGACGTACACCGGCGGTGAGCAGAAGTCGACGTTCAACCAGCGTGAGTGGTACCTGCCCCAGTCGAAGATCCTCATCGTCGACCAGTGGGCCACCCCGGGCCTGGCCACCATCCTGAAGAACGCGGTCTGGGACAACTGACCGTCAGACCCGCCACCTGGAACCGGACCGGCCTGCCCGCCCCTCGATCGCGGGCAGGCTGGAGGGTTCCTCGACTTCGACGACGAGCGGTGGCTGGGGGCATACCAGCTGAACTTCCTCAGCGCGGTACGCGCCACCCGGGCCGCGCTGCCCAGCCTGATCGAGCGGGGCGGCGTGATCGTCAACGTCTCCTCCAACAGTGCCCGGCAGCCAAGCGCGGGACCGGTCCTCTACACGATCGCCAAATCCGCGCTGACGGCGTTCGGAAAGGCGCTGAACGACGAGTTCGGATCGCGGGGCGTGCGGGTCAACACGGTCTCGCCCGGACCGGTGCGGACCTCGCTGTGGGAGGGCCCGGCGAGTTACGGCGCGGAGCTCGCCAAAGCGATAGGGGTGCCGCACGAGGACCTGCTCCGGCTGCTGCCCGCGCAGATGGGCATGACGACCGGCCGGTTCGCCGAGCCCGCCGAGGTGGCCACATTGGTCGCCTACCTGGCCTCACCGCTCGCGGCCAGTATCGCGGGAGCCGACTACCTGATCGACGGTGGCGCGATCAAAACGGCCTGACCGGTTACCCGGACCTCACCTGGTTCCGAAAAAGTGCGATCTACCAGTAATAACGTTTCGCGGGCAGGCTCGGTCGTGTGACGATAATCAATCGGCTGGACTACCGGCCGTTTCCCGAGGACCCGCACAACTACAAACCGAACTCCCGCCACTGCCTCGTGCTCGATCCGGTCCGTCCGGACGGCGACTACGTCAAGGACCTGGTGCTCAACTTCGAGCTGCTCGCGCCGGATGAGGTCATCCCGGTGCACACGCACACGAACGAGGAGGTCCTCATCATCGACGAAGGCGAGGGCGAGGCGTTCTACGACGAGGAATGGCGGCCGGTGGGCCCCGGAGCGGTGATCCTGGTGCCGCCGGGCATCGCCCACGGGTTCCGCAACCGTTCGGGGAGCGGGCTCAGGCTGCACGCGGTGTTCGCCGGGAGGGTGGTCGGCACCCGGCTGCTGGAACGCAGCCCCGCGCCGGGCACGGAGAACCTGCCGCTGCCGCCGCCGTCCCTCGTCGACTTCCGCGAGCTCGCGGGCGGGGAGTGATCAGCCGAATACCTGCTCGGCGCGTGTGTCGTAGGTGGTGCGCGCGGCGTCGATCTCGTCGAGATGCTCTTCCGCCCAGCTGACGAGACCGTGGACGGCCTCGACCAGGGTGTGGCCCAACGGGGTGAGCGCGTAATCGACGCGGGGCGGCATCACCGGGTACATGGTGCGCGAGACGATGCCGTCCCGCTCCAGCTCGCGCAGGGTGACGGTCAGCATGCGCTGGCTGATGCCGTCGATCTCGCGCTTGAGCTCGGTGAACCGCTTGGTCCCCGCACCTAGCTTCGAGATCACGTACAGCGACCACTTGTCTCCCACCCGGTCGAGGATCTCGCGGGCGCGGCAGGCGGCCGGTGTGCGGGAGAGCGGTGCGCCCATGGTTACCTCCGGTGAACCGAGCAAGGAAAAAGTGCCTTCTTGTGCGATGAGACGCGGCGACTGAGCATAGAGCCAGTTCCGAACAGAGATTGGGTCACTTTTAAGAACCGAGTTACTCATCAAGACCAAGGAGACATCATGGAAGCCGAAGTTGTCGAGATCCCGGGCTACCTGGCCGCGACGTGGGCCATCGATCCGGCCCACTCCTACGTGGGATTCGTCGTACGTCACCTGATGATCGCCAAGGTGCGTGGCCACTTCACCGGTGTCGAAGGCACGATCACCACTGCGGCGGAGCCCCTGGGGTCCAGCGTGACCGCGGCCATCGACCTTGCCTCGGTGAGCACCGGCAACGCCCAGCGCGACGCGCATCTGCGCTCCGCCGACTTTCTCGAAGTCGAGAAGTTCCCCACCATGTCGTACCGTTCCACGGCCATCCGGTTGGACGGCCGCGGCCACGTCATGGACGGCGAGCTCACACTCAAGGACGTGACCCGGCCGGTGTCACTGAGGCTGGAGGTCAACGGCTTCGGCCCGGACCCCTTCGCCGCCGAGCCCTTCCGGGGCGGCCGCGCCGGGTTCACCGCGACCGGCGAGATCAACCGCATGGACTTCGGCGTCAGCTACAACGGGCTCATCCCCGGCGGCGGCATGGCCTTGGGGGAGAAGGTGGACATCGTCCTGGAGATCGAAGCTGCTCGCACGGGGGCATAAGGATCAGGCCGGCGGGGCATGCCGCTGCCCGCCGGCCAGGAGTAATTGCAGTTCGGTGATGACCTGGTGAACGGATGTGGTCACCGCGCCGGCGAGGATGGCTTGCCGTCGACCCGTATCCCTTTGGTGCGGGAGCGGGTGCCGCCACTCATGGGTGCCCTGAACTCGAAACCAAGACGAATCCAAGAGAGATTCAAACGGTCGAGGCGATGATCATACGTATGAACCTTGGGAAAAGCCTGTTGCGGATCGCCGCGGGGATGGCTCTCACGCTACCGCTCGTCGCCTCCACTCCCGCCTCTGCCGCCTCCGCGGAGGCCGCCCCCTACACCCGGATCACCATAAACAAGATCATTGCATGGCGAACGCTGTCGAACAACGGCGACGTGATCTTCGTCAAGATCTCCGGCCCCGGGATAATACCGCCCCTCGGCGTGACCTACCGTGTCTGGCCGGCGGCAGGTGGTAGCCGGTTCACGGCTTCGGGTAGGTGCGACAGTTTCGACGGGACCCCGTGCCCACCGGGTACCCGCGACGAGTCGGGCACGTTGACCTCCACCCCGTACAATCCGGTGTTCACCGCCAAAGGCGGCGTGGCCACCATCAACATCCGCCGCGACAACGAATACGCCTCCGATGATGACGTCTTCATCCAATCCTTCCGCCTCAATCCGCTGACCCAGGAGAGCCGCTACACCCTGCGGCCGAACGCCGGCAGGACCGACACCTCTGACTACCAGGTCGACATGACGCTGACCCCCAGCTCGTCGCCGTTCTGACCCACCCGAAAACCTCAGCCTCCGCACGAGGGAATCCCGCCGTTCGAAGGAGCGACGACAACACGAAGCACGACTAGTGGGGCTTGGTTAGGCGGGGATGGGCTGGGCGTGTCTGGGTAACGTGCGGCGGCAGGTTAGGTGAAGTCTGCGTTGATGCCATCGCCTGGGTGTGGAAGATGAGAAGTGGAACGGTGTCTACGAGGTGCCGTACGAACTGTTCACCGGCGAATCCGGTACAGCACGTGCCGGCGTAGCGGCCCGTCGGGCACGTTCGGGTGGTCGAAGTCGGCGGCCGGGTCACGGGTCATGCCGATCCGGCGCATCACCGCCTGGGAACGCAGGTTGGTGGTGGCCGTGATGGCGACGACCTCCGGCAGCTCCAGGGTCTTGAAACCGAAGTCCAGGCAGGCCAGGGCGGCCTCGGTGGCGTAGCCGTGGCCCCACGCCGAGCGGGTCAGCCGCCAGCCGATCTCCACCCCGGTGAACGGCATGCCCTCGTCCGCGGGATCCAGGCCGGTGAAGCCGATGAACTCACCGGTCGCCAGGACCTCCACCGCCCACCACCCATAACCCCGGCGGTCGAGTCCGGCCTGGAAGCGCGCGATCGAAGCGGCACTCTGCTCACGGGTCAGCAGGTCCGGGAAGTGTTCCCGGACCTCGGGATCGGCGTTCATCGCCGCCCAGGGGTCCAGGTCGGAGTCCCGCCAGTGGCGGAGCAGGAGGCGATCGGTACGTAGTTCGGACATGCCGCCAAGCTAATGTGATCAAGGTCGGCGGGGCGACCGATTTTGCCGGGGGACCGTCGCCGCCCGGCGGGTCACCGGAAACCGTCATCGCGGCGACCGGCCTGGCCGGGAACGCGATAGCCATCGGCCACCGCCGTCCCGGCCTGAGAGGCCGTCGAAGCCGCCCGGGGACGTCCAGGCCGGCCGGCGTGGGCCGGCCTGGACGTCACCTGATCAGACGAGGTCGAACCGGTCCAGGTTCATCACCTTGTCCCACGCCGCGACGAAGTCGTTCACGAACTTCTCCTTCGCGTCGTCACTCGCGTAGACCTCCGCGAGCGCGCGCAGCTCGGAGTTCGACCCGAAGACGAGGTCGGCGCGGGTGCCGGTCCACTTGACCTCGCCCGTGGCGGCGTCGCGACCCTCGAAGGTGTTCGCGTCCTCGGCCGTCGCCTTCCACGCCGTGCCCATGTCGAGCAGGTTGACGAAGAAGTCGTTGGTCAGCACCCCGGGGGTCGCGGTGAGGACACCGAGCGGCGACTGCTGGTGGTTCGCGTCCAGCACGCGGAGGCCACCGACGAGGACCGTCATCTCGGGGGCGCTCAGGGTCAGCAGGTTCGCCCGGTCGACCAGCAGGAACTCGGCCGGCAGCCGGTTGCCCTTCCCGAGGTGGTTGCGGAACCCGTCAACGGTCGGCTCAAGCGCGGCGAACGACTCCACGTCGGTCTGCTCCTGCGACGCGTCCACCCGGCCCGGCCTGAACGGGACCTCGACGTCGAGGCCGGCCTCCTTGGCGGCCCGCTCGACGCCCACACCACCGGCGAGCACGATCAGGTCGGCGAGCGAGATCTGCTTGCCACCGGTCTGGGCGGCGTTGAACGCCTCGGCGATCCCCTCCAGGGTGCTCAGCACCGTCGCGAGCCGGTCGGGGTCGTTGACCTCCCACCCGTTCTGCGGCTCAAGGCGGATACGCGCGCCGTTGGCGCCGCCGCGCTTGTCACCGCCGCGGAAGGTCGAGGCCGACGCCCACGCGGTGGACACCAGCTCGGACACCGACAGGCCCGAGGCGAGGATCCGGTCCTTGAGGGAGGCGATGTCCGCGGCGTCGACGAGCTCGTACGTCACCTCGGGGAGGGGGTCCTGCCACAGCAGCGTCTCGGTCGGGACCTCCGGGCCGAGGTAGCGCACGACCGGGCCCATGTCGCGGTGGGTCAGCTTGAACCATGCGCGGGCGAAGGCGTCCGCGAACTCGTCGGGGTTCTCGTAGAAACGCCGCGAGATCGGGCCGTAGATCGGGTCGAACCGGAGCGCGAGGTCGCTGGTCAGCATGGACGGCGCGTGACGCTTCGACGGGTCGTGGGCGTCGGGCACCGAGTCCTGACCGGCGCCGTGCTTCGGCCGCCACTGGTGCGCGCCGGCCGGGCTCTTGGTCAGCTCCCAGTCGTAGCCGAACAGGTTCCAGAAGAAGTTGTTGGACCACTTCGTCGGTGTCGAGGTCCAGGTGACCTCCAGACCGCTACCGATCGTGTCCGCGCCCTTGCCGGTGCCGTAGGTGCTCTTCCAGCCGAGACCCTGCTGCTCGATGGGGGCGGCCTCGGGGTCGACGCCGACGTGGTCCGCCGGGCCCGCGCCGTGGGTCTTGCCAAAGGTGTGACCGCCCGCGATCAGGGCGACCGTCTCCTCGTCGTTCATCGCCATCCGGCGGAACGTCTCACGGATGTCGCGGGCCGAGGCCAGCGGGTCCGGGTTGCCGTTCGGGCCCTCCGGGTTGACGTAGATCAGGCCCATCTGGACCGCGCCGAGGGGGTTCTCCAGCTCCCGGTCGCCGGTGTAGCGCTGGTCGTCGAGCCAGGTGGACTCGGGACCCCAGTAGACGTCCTCGTCGGACTCCCAGACGTCCGCACGGCCGCCGGCGAAGCCGAAGGTCTTGAAACCCATCGTCTCCAGGGCGACGTTGCCGGCCAGGATCATGAGGTCGGCCCAGGAGAGCTTCTGGCCGTACTTCTTCTTGACCGGCCACAGCAGACGGCGGGCCTTGTCGAGGTTCACGTTGTCCGGCCAGCTGTTGAGCGGCGCGAAGCGCTGCTGGCCGGCCCCGGCGCCGCCGCGACCATCGCTGATCCGGTAGGTGCCTGCGCTGTGCCAGGCCATCCGGATCATGAACGGGCCGTAGTTGCCGTAGTCGGCCGGCCACCAGTCCTGCGAGGTGGTCAGCACCTCCGCGATGTCCTGTTTGACGGCCGCGAGGTCGAGGCTCTTGAATGCCTCGGCGTAGTCGAACTCCTCGCCGAGCGGGTTGGAGACGGCAGGGTTCTTGGCGAGGACCTTCAGGTTGAGCCGCTCCGGCCACCACTGGTGGTTTCCGCCACCCTGGGTCGGGTGCGGGGCGCGCTCGTGCGCGACCGGGCAACCGCCTCCGCCCTCCGTCTTCGCGTCTACGACGATTGCATCATGGTTCTCAGACATGGGAATCCTTCCGAACTATGCGGATCACGGTGCTCAGGAACCGCGGGTGGTGGAACAGCCGGGGCACAGGCCCCAGTAGATGACCTCGGCCTCGTCGATCAAGAAGCCGTGGTGGTCGGACGTGGTCAGGCAGGGCGCCTCGCCGACCGCGCAGTCGACGTCGGCGACGGCACCGCATGACCGGCACACCACGTGGTGGTGGTTGTCCCCGACGCGTCCCTCGAACCGGGCCGGGCTGTCGCCTGGTTCGATACGGCGTACGAGTCCCGCCGCGGTGAGCGCGTGGAGGGCCTCGTACACGGCTTGCAGGGAGATGTGGCCCACGCGATCGCGCACCCCGGAGGCGATCGCCTCGACGCCGAGGTGGTTACCGTCCCGGACGGTCTCGAGCAGTGCGACGCGGGCGGCCGTCACTCGCAGGCCTGCCCCGCGTAGCTCCTCGGCGGTGGTTGGAGTCCTGGGTGCGGTCATGGCGTCAAACCTTAACTTCATAAACACGAACTGTCCAAGACAACGAATAATACAAGTCTAGCGCCGTGTCGAGCGATGTTCGCCCTGTTATGGCGTGACATGTCGTCCTGATGGTGATCTTGGGGGTGCAGCACGGTCGGGCCGTCTCGGCGGCGGAACGAGTACGCGTACGCGGAATCGATCACGCTACCGGCACCCGGTTACGCAAGATCGCCAACAGGGCGAACGCCGCCTGACGCGGCACCGGCTTCCATCCCGTGCTCGGCCCCGTCCTGTCCGGCACCGAACGAGCGTCGCGGCGGCGACGCGATCATCCGCGCGATTCTGGTTGAACAGCTCATTGCCCCACAGGCGAGGAGTTTCAGGACTCGTGGATGAGATGGTTCGCCCTCACCCTTGCGCCTCCCGTAGGGGGAGGCGCAAGGGTGAGGGCATGAACGGCGACACGCTCTACTCGATCGGTGATCTGGCCCGGCGGACCGGGCTGACGGTCAAGGCCATTCGGTTCTACTCCGACCGCGGGATCGTGCCGCCGACCGACCGTAACCCGGCAGGCCACCGCCTCTACGGCATCGACGCCGTCGCACGCCTGGACCTCGTGCGGACGCTGCGCGACCTGGGGCTGAACCTTCCCACGATCCGGAAGGTCGTGCACCGGGAGATCTCGCTTCCCGAGGTCGCCGCAGCGCACGCCGAAGCACTGGCGGCGCAGATCCGAGTGCTACGCCTGCGGCGCGCGGTGCTGACGGCGGTGGCCAAGCGCGGGTCCACTCCCGAGGAGATGGATCTCATGCACCAGCTGGCCAAGCTTTCTGAGGACGAACGTCGACGTCTGATCGGCGATTTCCTCGACACCGCCTTCGGCGGCCTGGACGCCAACGCCGGATTCGTGGGGATCATGCGCTCGATGACCCCCGAGCTGCCCGACAATCCCGAGGCCGAGCAGGTCGAGGCATGGGTGGAGTTGGCCGAACTGTCCCAGGACCCGGATTTTCGCGCCAGCGTGCGGCGCATGGCCGAGCATCTTGCGGCCGAGCGTGTCCAGGGCGACACCACGGTCCTGCGCCGCGACTCTGCCGCAATGGTCCGTGACCAGGTCGGCCCAGCCCTGGTGGCCGGCATCGACCCGGCCTCGCCCCAGGCCGATCCGGTCGTCGCGGCGGTCACGGCTCAGTACGCGGATGTCTTCGGCTGCGTGGACGACGTCGACCTTCGGCGCCGGCTGCTGACCCGGCTGGAAACCGCGAACGACCCTCGCAGGGAGCTGTACCTTCAGCTGCTCGCAGTGATCAACGGCTGGCCGGCCCCGGAAAGCCTGGCGCGGGTGTTCGACTGGTTCATCCAGGCCTTGCGTGCCCGGATACCGGGGTAGCGGTCCCTCCTCGACCCGGCCGTGGCCGCTCAGCGGGCGGACCTCTGGAACTCCCATGGGTCGTGCGCCGAGATGACGTCGACCTCGCCGCCGGACAGGCGGACGAGCTCTCTGAGCCGGGCGTGGTCGCCGAGCCGAAGTGAACGATCCACCTCGGCGCTGAGCTGCACGAAGTCCAGCATCGGATGAGAGCGTGGTGTCGGGGTCGACCTCCTCGATATCGAGCACGGGCTGGGCGTAGGTCGTCCACTCCTCGCCGAGTGTGTCGGCGTGTCGTGCCATGCTGCCATTCCCCGGTAGCGTCCGATCTTCAGGCAGGCGCCGACCCGTGGATGGAATCACTGTGAAGAAGCTGATCGTCCGGCTCTGGAGGCTTGTCAACGGCTCGCTCCAGTGGCGCATCCTCTGGCTCCGGCACGCCAAGTTCACGGTCGGTGTGACCGGGGTCGTGCGGGACGCGGACGGCAACGTTCTCCTGCTGAAGCATCGCTTCTGGCCGGAGGGCAGGCAGTGGGGGCTGCCGACCGGCTGTGCGAACAGGTCGGAGACCTTCGAGGACACGGTCTGCCGCGAGGTGCGGGAGGAGACCGGGCTGAAGGTCCACGTCGGAGAGCTCGTTCGGCTGAAGAGCGGCTACAAGCTGCGCCTGGAGGTGGCGTACGAGGCCGAGTTCATCGGTGGCACGCTCGAAATCGACGATTTCGAGATTCTGGAGGCGAGATGGTTCGCGCCGGACGAACTGCCGGAGGAGATGCAGGAGTCACACCGTCTTCTCATCCACCGCGGGCGTCTCTAGCCTCCGTGCCGTGCCCGGCGCCGGGCGGTCACCTCGATCGACGACGCCGACCACGATGGAATCCGGAAGCTCGTGGCCGGCCGGTCGTGCTCTCGGCGGGCTCGCGTCGGGACGGGTGTCCCCGGCTCTCAGGTGGTCGTCTCCTCGACGATGGAGTCGACCCGGTCGGGATAGAAGGCGATGTGGTCCTTGATCTCGGCGACGGCCGGGTGCGGCGACTCGTAGAACCAGACCGCGTCCACCGACCGCTTCCCGTCCGTCGTGACGGTGTAGTAGCTCGCGTCGCCCTTGTACGGGCAGTAGGTGGCGGTGCTGGTCCGTTCCAGCAGCGAGCGGTCGACATCGACGATCGGGATGTACTGCACCGGCGGGTACGACGCCTCCCGCAGGGTCAACGCCCGCTGAGAGTCGGCGACCACCCGGCCGCCCACCGAGACGACGATCCGGGCCGGATTCGCCTCGATCGTGATCGGGTGATCGGGGCCGGGGTGCAGGATGGGCTTTTCGGTCATGGCGCGAACTCCTTTCTTCCAAAGGTAGTACGCCGAGCCTCGGACCGCACTGCCGCCAACCCGGTAGGGCCAGGGTGAACGGCTGGACCCTGGTCAGCCGGAACGTCGGGGACTTCGACGGCACGGGGGTGTCGGTCGTCAACCCGTTCGACCCCGCCGAGCATCCGCCGGGCGCGTAGGATCCGACAGCCGGACAACCGGGGCGAGTGCGAGGACGTGGCGTGAGTTTTGAACTCGGAGTCTGGCTCGGGGCCGAACCGATCACCGCGCAGGAGGCGCTTCGCAGGTATCTCGTCTGGAGCCGGAGCGACGCCGTCCCCGGTGAGCCGCGCCCGGAGACGGCGGCCTTCTACGAGGAGCTGACCTCGCTCTTCCCCGACCTGACCGCCGAGAACTACGCGGTCTCACCGTGGTCCGCACCGCTGATCGTGGGGGAGGAGTTCGTGCTGATGGACGCGGTCTTCCCGCGCGCCGGAGAGGTGTGCCGCGTGGTGCTGGAGCTGGCCCGGCGGCACCCTCTGGTGTTGTTCGAACCGTAGGCCCGGAGCGCGATGCGGTACACCGCCGTCGGCGCGATCGACTCCCGGGAAGCGGGCGACGGCTAACCGGGACGCCCCCTCCGCCCAGAGCGCGTCCGCCTCCGGGGGGAGACGGTGTCCGCCCAGCGGTTGATCTTCTGCTCGCCGGGGCTCCAACGGCCCGTTCCTGTCCGTGCCGCTGCCTAATGTCCCTCGTGGCGAAGGCGCCGCACGCTTGCGTCCGGGCGATCCGGACCGGTTCTCGGGAGATGCCGTCATGACCGTGTGGGAAGAAGTCCGCGACCTCATCGGCACCGGTGATGCCTTCAAGGTCGCGGCCAGGGTCGCCGACCTCGACGACGCCGGGCGGAGGGAGGTGGCCCGGGAACTGCCGGGTCACATCCAGGAGGCCCGCGAGGAGGTGGCACGGCGGCTGCGTGAGCGCGGGAAGGAGTACGACCGAATCAGGCTGGCCCGGGGGGAGGCGTACAAGCGGTTCGCCCGCGAGTGCGGGGTGCCCGAGCGTGAGATCCACCTGCGGTGGGCGGAGACCCTCGGCTGGGGAGGCGACATGGAGGGCACCTGGGAGGGGCCCCGGAACGATCGGGAGTACCGCAGGGCGTTCCCGTCCACGTTCGACGCCGATGCCTGGATCGACCCGATGCGGGTCGCGGGGGCGGGCACGCTCCCCGGTGCGGCGGCCGTGGTCGCCTGGCTCGGCCGGAGCGACTTCGAACGCCGCCATCGCTCCGCCGACCTCGTCGAGCCGGTGCTCCAGGCGGTCGCCACCCGCCCCGCCGAGTGGCAGGCCGATCTCGTCGTACGGCTCGCGCTGCGGATCCGCGTCCGGCCCAGGCGGTGGGAAGGCGACCTCGGAGACCGGAACCTGCCGCTCGCCCTGGCGCTGCTGCGCCACACCGGTGCCACACCGCCCGACCACGACCCGCTCGTGGTCGGCTGGGCCGACACACCGCCGACCGCGGAGCGGCTGCGCGAGGACCCGCTGCTCGACGTGCTGCTGCCCAGGCTCTTCCAGGCGCAGGGGGTGGGCCGCGCGCTGCGCGAGGAGCGGGCCGACCCGCTCGCCGCCGAGTCGTGGCTGGGCGCACTGCGCACCCTGGCCGCCGAGGGAAGGGTGAGCCGGGAGGCGTTGCTGGAGGGCTGCGTGGGCCGGTTCCTGCGCGGGGGCGGCGCGACCGACCTGCGGTTCTTCGCCCGCCTGCACGAACTGCTCGAACCGTCTCCCGCCGAGGTGGCCTCCCGCGCCGGTGACTACCTGCGGCTGCTGCCGTCGGCGCCGGGGCCGGTGGCCGAGCTGTCGCTCAGGCACCTGCGCCACCTGGACTCCCTCCCGCAGGACGATGCGAACGACCTCGACTCCGACGACGTGAGCGAGGCCCTGTCCGGCCTGCTGTTCCGCGCGGAGAGCGGGCTGGTCAGGTCCGGGCTGGCCTGGCTGGACCGGTTCCTCCAGCGGGAGCCGGAACGGGCCGACGAGCTGTCGTCGGCCCTGGTGGCGGCGCTCGGCCACGAGGCGCCCGCAGTCCAGGAGCGGGCCGTGCGCCTGCTGGTCGGGCACGCGGCGGCCTTCGGCCCGCTCGGTGCCGAGGCCGTACGGGACGGGGCCGGGCAGCTTCCCGCCGGCCTGTCCAACAGGCTGGTCGGGGTCTTCGGCGGAGATCTCCAGGAGGAACCCGAGCCCGAGCCGGAGCCGGAGGAGCCCTTCGTCCCCGGCACGCTCCCCGCGCCGCCGCCAGCCACTGCGTTCCCGGTGCCGCGGACGCCCCAGCAGGTGGTCGCCCTGTACGGGAAGAAGGACTGGGTCGAGGCCGAGGGGTTTCTCGGCGGGTTCGTCCGCCTCGCCGCCGAAGATCCCGGTGGGCTCCGGGACGCGCTGGCGGCACACCCCGCGAGGCAGCCGACGCAAGGCAGCTGGACGAGTCCCGAGTGCTGGGGTGCCGCGATCGTGGCGGAGTTCGTCGATCCCGGCGCGGAACCCCTTCCGGATGGCCTCGCCTCCCCGGAGGAGACCAGATCCGGGTGCGGGATCCGCCCTGCCGGCCCGCGACCGGAGTCGCCGTGGACGAGGCTTCCCGGCCGGGATGAGGTCTGCGCGCCGGAGTGGCTCGTGCTGCGTCGTCACGCGGAGATCCTGGTCGCGCTCAAGGAGGGTGTCCTGCCGCCGTTGCTGCTGGCCACGCCCACCCTCTCCACCGGCCATCTCGACCCCGTGGAGCTGGTCGCCCGGATCGAGGAGCTGGAGGCGGCGGGGGTGGAGCCGCTCCCGGCCGATCTGGCGCAGGCGCTGCTCAGGCTGCCCAGGACCGCCGACCCCGCCGCGGTGACACGGGCCGCCGCGCTGACCTCGGCGGCCGGGCGTGAGGCCGCCCGCCGGCTGGCGGGGAACGGGCTGCCCGATCCGGTGGTGACCGTCCGCCGGTTCTGCTCTCCCGGTGCGAAGCCGGGCTGGAAGCTCACGGAGGACCCGGCCGGACACTGGCTCGACGAGCGCGAGCCGCAGCGGGTTCTCGAAGCGTGGCAGACCCTGGCGGTGGCCTCCATCACGCTGAGCGGCATCACGCCGAGCGGCATCATCCCGAGTGACATCACCCCGGGCGCACCGGCCGGTGAGCGGACGGTCTGTGCCGCGGCGTCGCTGATCGCCGAACTCCTGGTCTCGCCGCCCCGGTTCCTGGAGGAGGGGCGCGGCCATCACGGCAAGCTGATCGGCTGGTGGCCGGGCGTCATGCCGTCCCACCGCGAGGTGATCGCCGCGCACATGGTCCCGCTCCGGTTTCGCAGCGACTGGACCGGTGGCCTCGTCGACGGGCCGCGGCTCACCGACCTCGCGTGCGCGCAGGGACCGGTCGGGCAGGCGACCGCCCTGCTGCTGGTGGAACGGCTCGCCCTGAGCATGTCGGTGTACCGGCGCCGGGCCGTGCAGTACCTCCTGGCCACCGGGGACCTGCCCGCCGCCCAGCTGGGCGCGGAGTTCGGGGAGCGGATACGCCGGTCCTGGCTCTCGATCTCCACGTTCCGGACGATCATGGAGGACGCCGTCTGCGTGGGCACCCACCGCGAGGCGTGGACCATGATCGCCGCCGCCCTGCCCGGCCTGCTGGCCGTTTCTGGCGGGCGGCCCCCCAAGGAACTGGTCGACTTCCTCGCCTTCGCCCGCCGGGTGGCCCGGCAGGCGAAGGCGACCGGCGAGATCCCCGAGGTCACGGCGGTCGCCGGGCGCAAGGGCTCCACCCAGGTCATCCGCGAGTGCCGCGGGCTGCGCGACCTGCTCTCCGCGTCGTGACAGCCGGACGGCGGCGTTCTCGATCGGCGTCGGTCACGGTCAGCGGCTGACCCCGTCGGACGGGCGGAGCAGGTCGAGGTCGGCGCGGCGGGGGAGGCTCTCCCAGTCGCCGTCGGCGGTCACCGCGAAGGCCCCGGCGGCGGAGGCGGTGGCGAGGCGCCGCTCGGAGGTCGCCCCGGCGAGGGTCTCGGCGATCCAGCCGGCGGCGAAGGCGTCCCCGGCGCCCACCGGGTCGAGCTCGGCGACCCGGTGGGGCTCCGCGTGCCGTACGGCGCCGTCGGAGAGCTCGACCGCGCCGAGGGCGCCGCGCTTGATGAGGACGTGGCGCGGGCCGAGGTCCGACAGGGCGTGGGCCAGGGTGAGCGGGTCGTCGCCCTCGACGATCAGCCTGGCCTCGGCCTCGGTGGCGAACAGGACGTCCACGGCGGCGACGGTCTCGCGCAGCGCGGCGGACGCCTCGGCGGGCGTCCACAGGGCCCGGCGGTAGTTGACGTCCATCGACACGATCGCGCCCGCGTCGCGGGCCTCGACGATCGCGGCCCGCACCGCCTCGGCGGCCGACGCCGACAGCGCGAGGGTGATACCGGTGACGTGCAGCACGCGTGCCGAGCGGATCAGCGAGACGTCCAGGTCGGCGGGGCGGAGCCGGGATCCGGCGCTCGCCGAGCGGTAGTAGCGCACGTCGACCACCTCGGACGTGCGCCTGCTCTTGATCATCAGGCCGGTGGGCGCCTCGGGATCGACCAGCATCCCCCGTACGTCGACGCCCTCGCCGGCCAGCGTCGAGCGGAGCAGTTCCCCGAACTCGTCGGCGCCCACCCTGCCGATCCAGGCCGCGCGCCCGCCGAGGCGGCAGACGCCGATGGCCACGTTGGACTCCGCGCCACCCACGCCGAGCCCGAAGTCGCGGGCGTGCCTGAGCGGGCCGGTACGCCGCGCGCTGAACAGCGCCATGCTCTCGCCGAGCGTTACCAGGTCGGTCATGGGAGAGGAGTCGTCCTTAGGGAGGTCGGTGCCGGTTTCGCCGGTCAACGGGTCGTGCCGGTGGTGAGGTCGACACCGGTCCTGGCGTCGGCGGACGGACCGTGTCCGGTTTCGCCGGTCACCGGGTCGCCCCGAGCTTCCTGGAGATGCGCAGGGCCGTCTCGGCCACCAGGGGTCCCAGCTCTCGTACCCTCGTGGCGGTGATCCGGGAGGTGAGGCCCGAGATGGAGATCGCCGAGATGGCGACGTCGTTGTGGTTGAAGATCGGCGCCGCGACGCAGCGCACCTCGGGCTCGTTCTCCCGGTCGTCGACCGAGTAGCCCCGCTGCCGGATCCGGCCCAGCTCGGTACGGAGGCGCGCGGCGTCGGTGATGGTGTGCCGGGTGACGTACGGCAGCCCGGCGGTCACGATCTCCTCGACTGCCTCCTCCGGCTGCCAGGCGAGGATCGCCTTGCCCACGGCGGTGCGGTAGACGGGAGCGCGGCTGCCGATGCGCGAGGCCATGCGCACGTTGGTCTCGTTCTCGACCTTGTCGATATAGACCACGTCGGGCGGTTCGTAGACCACGAGATGGACCGTCTCCCTGGCCTCCGTCATCAGCCGGTGCGACTCCTCGGCGGCCACGGTCCGCAGGTCGAGCGTGGCCAGGTAGGCCTGCCCGAGGTGGAGGGCGCCGCTACCCAGCCGGTAGGCGCCGCTCCTGCGGTCGCGCTCCAGCAGCCTGGCCTCGATGAGCGGGGTGGCCAGCCGGAGCACAGTGCTCTTGGACATGCCGAGCGCCTCGGCGAGCCGGGTGAGCGACAGGCCGTGGCCCGCGCCCGCGTGGTCGCGTACGTGCGCGAGGACGGCGAGGGCACGCCGGAGCGAGGCCGACTGGTTGCGTTCCGGGGCGGGCTCACTCATCACGGCTTTCCATGGTGCTCCGGCAGATCGAATACCAGGTCAAGGTAGGCGAGCACGCCACCTCGCGCCAGCTTGCAGCACAACCTTCTGCACTGCACAACAAATCGGTGATCTGCTTCCCGTGGCGGACGGGGCTTCCTAGGGTCTGCCGCCAACAGGAGGAGGCGCTTTGAAGTTCCTGAACGTGGCCGTGGCGGGTGTGGCCCTGCTGGCCCTCGCCGCGTGCGCGCCGTCCACCGCCCCGTCGGCGGGCGGCGGCGACGAGAAGTCCGGAACCCTGCGGGTCTGGCTCTTCGACGAGCCCAACCGTGCTCCCAAGGAGAAGGTGGTGGAAGAGGCGATCAAGGAGTTCACCGCGGCCAACGCGGGGGTGAAGGTCGAGGTCACCTACATCCCGACGACGCCGGCCCGGCACGAGAAGTTCAAGGGCGCGTTCAACGACCCGGCCAGCGCCCCCGACGTCGCCGAGTACGGCAACACCGACCTGGCCGAGTACGCCGCCGCGGGCGGCTTCGCCGACCTGAGCGCCGACCTCGCGAGCTGGCCGGAGGGCAAGGACGTCGGCACGGACCTGCTCGGGTCCGCGACCGTCGACGGCAAGGTCTACGGCCTGCCGTGGTATATCGGCATCCGGGCCCTCTACTACCGCACCGACGTCTTCGAGGAACTCGGCCTCAAGCCGCCCACGACGATCAAGGCTCTGACCGAGACCGCCCGCGAGATCCGTGAGAAGAAGCCCGACCTGTACGGCGTCGCCGTCGGAGGGGAGTACACCTTCGGCGCGCTGCCCTTCGTCTGGGACGCCGGAGGCGACATCGAGAGCCTCGACGGCGACGCCGCCCGCAAGGGTGTGAAGAACTACACCGACCTGCTCAAGGATGACAACTGCCCGCCGCAGGCGTGTGCGAGCCTCACCGGCGGCAAGACCGTCGAACTGTTCGCCAGTGGCAAGGCCGCGATGGGCATCCTGGGCAACTTCAGCAGGTCCGCGGTGGATGCGGGCGCGGCGGCGGGCAAATACGCGGTGGTGCCGCTGCCGGGCACCGAGGAGGGGACGATCGCCCCGGCCTTCTCCGGCGGCAACAACCTCGGCGTCATGAAGAACAGCGGGCACCGCTCGCTGGCCGTCAAGTTCGTCCAGTTGCTGGGTGGCAAGACCTACCAGACCAAGATGTACGAGGCCATGGGTAACCTGCCCACCCTGACCTCCGCGCGGGACGAGCTCGCGGCCTCGGACCCCTTCCTCAAGCCGTTCCTCGACACCGTCGCGGCGGGCACCCGCTTCGTGCCGATCGACCCGGCCTGGGTGAAGATCGACAACCAGAAGGTCATCCCGACCATGCTGCAGAAGATCGCCACGGGGCAGTCCACAGTCGAGCAGGCCACCGAGGAGGCCGCCACGGCGGTGAAGGCGGCGTTCGGCCGGTCATGACCACCGCCACCACGACGACGGCGGGCTCCGGGGCCGGGGTCCGCCGGGCGGTGCCGCGCCCCGGCGGCGGGCTCAGGCCGTGGCTCTACCTGCTGCCCTCTGCCGCCGTGCTGCTGCCGCTCTTCGGCTACCCGATCTACATGCTCGGCCTGCTGTCGGTGTTCGACTACCGGCAGGCCCAGGTCAGCGGGGGAGAGCCGACGAGGTTCATCGGCTTCGAGAACTACGCGACGCTCCTGGGCGACCAGCGCTTCTGGTCGGTGCTGGCGCAGACCCTGGTGTTCGCCGCGGCCCTGGTGGTCGCGACGCTGGCCGTCGGCGCGACCCTCGCCGTCGTGCTCACCAGGGCGGGCCGGGTGCCCCGGCTGCTGCTGTCGCTGGCGGCCATGGCCGCCTGGGCCGCGCCCGCCATGACCGGCTCGACGGTCTGGATGTTCCTCTTCGACGCCGACCTGGGCCTGGTCAACCAGGTCCTGGGCATCGAGGGCTATAACTGGTTCTACGACAAATGGGTGACCTTCGGGGTGGTCGGTGCCACGGTGGTCTGGCACTCCTTCCCATTCGTCATGGTGACCCTCTACGCCGGGATCCAGGCCATTCCGGTCTCCGTCCTGGAGGCGGCAGCCCTGGACGGCGCCTCCGCGTGGAACTCGTTCTGGCAGATCATCGTGCCGATGCTGCGGCCGCTGATCACGATCGTGGTCATTCAGTCGATCATCTGGGACTTCAAGATCTTCACGCAGATCTATGTGATGACCAACGGCGGCGGCATAGCGGGGCAGAACTCGGTGCTCAACGTCTACGCCTACCAGACGGCCTTCGGCTCGTCGGAGTACGGGCTTGGCGCGGCGATCGGCGTCGTCATGACCCTGATCCTGCTCACGGTCACCCTCTTCTACATCCGTGCCCTCTACCGTACGGGGGAGAAGCTGTGAGCAGGTCCCGCCTGGTCGCCAACGCGGTGGCGCTGGTCACCGCGTTCGTCACCTTCTTCCCGATCTACTGGATGGTGCTCTCCGCGCTCAAGCCCGCCGGGGAGATCCAGTCACTCCAGGTGCGCCCATGGACCCTGGCACCCACCTTCGAGCACTTCCGGCGGGTGCTCGGTGGCGAGAACTTCGGCCGCTACCTTCTCAACAGCCTGGGTGTCGCCCTGACCGTCGTCGTCCTGTCCGCGCTGGTGGCCTTTCTCGCCGCGGTCGCGGTGACCCGGTTCCGTTTCCGGTTCCGTACCACCGTGCTGATCATGTTCCTGGTGGCGCAGATGGTGCCGGTGGAGGCGCTCACCATCCCGCTGTTCTTCCTCGTCCGCGACCTCGGCGGGGTGGTGCCCGGAGTGGGCCTCAACACCCTGGGCTCGCTCGTCCTGGTCCACCTGGCGTTCTCGCTGCCGTTCGCCGTCTGGATGATGAGGGGGTTCGTGGCCGCGGTGCCCGAGACGCTGGAGGAGGCTGCGATGATCGACGGCGCGAGCCGGCCGGTGATCCTGTGGCGGATCCTCTTTCCCCTCGTCGCGCCGGGACTGGTCGCCACGAGCGTCTTCTCGTTCATCACCGCCTGGAACGACTTCATCTTCGCCAGGACCTTCATCATCTCGGCCAGGGACAACCAGACGCTGCCCTCGGCCCTGCTGGTCTTCTTCAAGCCCGACGAGAACGACTGGGGCGGCATCATGGCGGCCTCGACGCTGATGACCGTTCCTGTGCTGATCTTCTTCGTGGCCGTCCAGCGCAGGCTGGTGGCCGGGCTGGGTGGGGCGGTGAAGGACTGACACCCGCCGGGCTCCGTTCCCCTCTGTACCGATAATTTTTGCCTGGACCAGGGCAGAACTGTCCCTCGGGATGGTTGACAGGCCAAAATTGGTCCGTGGTCAGGATCGGATCGGTAGGAATGAGCGATTGCGAGGGTGGGAGGCTTCCGCCAGTTCTGGGCCAGTTGTTCGCTGACGAGGCCGACGGGAGCAGCGGGGGCGAGGGCCGGAGGCTCTCGGTGGACCTGCCACCGGGTGACGTGGTGTGGCCCGACCCCGGTTACGCTCAGCTCTCCTTTCGTCGCCGTCCGGCGTTCTGGCTCAGTGAGGTGGCCGTCTCAGGTGAGTACTGGGCACGGCTGCGGGCGCAGCACGAGCACTCCGGCCTGTGGCCGGTGCTGCTGGAGGACTCGGTGCAGCCCTGGTCGGCCGGTCAGATCGCCCCGGACACCGCCGTCGAGATCGACAACTACCACGCCGCCGCGTTCATGGGCGAGGTCTGGTCCGACTGGATCGCCAAGGCTCACATCGACCAGCTCGAAATCCTCGCCCCCTTCGGAGTCGAATGTCCGGGTCCGGCCCCGGCGGGAAGGCTCGCCGCCGATCCCGGTGTGGTCGCCGACTGGTACGCGGGCCTGGTGGCCGAGCGCAGGACCCCGCTCGGACTCGTCGCGGTCGAGCGCGGGGCCGACGCCCTCGCCGTCATGGGCTGGCAGGGCGCCCTGAACCACAACGAGTGGATGGTCCCGCTCGCGGCGGTGGTACGGAGCTGGGAGGACAGGTTCGGGGTGCGGCTGGTCGGGATGGGGTTCAACACCCTCGACCTCAGCGTCGCCGCGCCCCCGACGACCTCGGAACACGCCCTGCACGTCGCCGCGGAGCACTGGACGTTCTGCCCCGACAGCATCATCCAGGGCGCGGGGAACCTCATCGACTACGCCGAGCAGATCAAGGGCAGGAACGCCTGGTCGTTCTGGTGGGACTGAGCTCGCCCGTCGTGGGTCCCCCTTCGTCGAGGGAGGGCTTCCTCGGAGAGCGTGTATTCCCCAATGTGGACCTTTGAGGGTGATCTACCTCGGGGATGGTCTCTCCCCGGGCGTGGAAGGGCTTCGGGTACGGGGCGCGGGGTGTGGATCACCCTCGCGCGACTGGGCTCCTCGTGGGCGCGGAAGGCCCTCGGATACGGGTCTCCGGGGTGTGAAACCCGAGATCGGCAAGACGTTCTCGCTGGTAGGGCGGTTGTTGGTGGGACGGGGTCTCCGATGGGCTTCTCTTGAAGCTTGTAGGTAGATCTTCTGGGGTTTTCATGACATTTGCTTTGCTTTGTCCGGTTTCGGTGGGTAGTGTCCACGGATATCGGTTGGCGACCTGCCCTTCACAAGAGGGAGCGGCCGGCCGACGTCGAATCCCACCGGGCCCGCAGGGTCCAGGGAACCGGGGAACCACTTTCCCGGGGTGAATCCGCCGCGAATGTGCGGCGGTAGGGCAACTCCATCGCCCGAACCCGTCAGCTAACCCGGTAGACGAGCTGGAGAGGAGATCCCCCTCATGGATCACCGCGTCACCGCGTCGGTGCCCGCCCTGCCCGTGCCGACCACCTGAACTTCATCTCCGTCCTTCGTCGCCGCGCCTGAGCGCGGCACCTGGACCGTGCTCCGCGTAGCGATCCGCTGATCTCGCCACGCCGCTTTTCCGAAGAGCGCGTCCCCGCCAGTGCACCCCTTGCCGTGTGTCGCAGCTGGCTGCCCCGTTCCCTCGTGAAAGAGCCCCTTCTTCATGCATCTCCCCTTTGACCTGCCCAAGAACGGTCTGATCAAGAACCTCTCGTACAAGAACCGTCTCATCACCGCCGCCCTCGTCGGCGCGAGCGTGCTCGTCTCCGGCGGCGTCGCCTCCGCGCTGCCCGCCTCCCCCGCCTCCGCCGCCCCGGCCTCCGCCGCCTCCCCCGGCACGGACACCGAGGTGGCCGCCAACGAGGTCGTGCTCCTCCAGGGCTCGACCAGGGCCTCCTACTTCTGGGACGACTCCTCGGGCCGGGCCGGCGACACCGGTCTGCCGGCCAGTGGCAAGCCGATGCAGAAGGGCATGATCGCCAGCCCGAGCTGGCCCCTGTTCACCGAGGGCTACGTCGTCTACAAGGGCAAGAAGGCCAAGTTCTTCGTCGGTGACCGCGGTCCCGGCGTGCCCTCCAACGTGGGCGTCATGATCGACCTTGACGCCAAGACCTTCGCCGACCTGACCGGTGGCCGGTTCAACCCCGGCACGCTCGGTGTGGACGGTAACGGCGGCATGGGCCACATCGACGTCAAGTACGTGGTCACCAAGTGGGGTGACGGCGTGGGCAAGAAGAACCACCCCGTGGCGTTCTCCACCGGTGCCTGGCGTTACCGGGACGCGAACCCGGCGAAGCCTCCGCAGACCGTCCTGGTCAAGGACGAGCAGTCCAAGAAGGCTGTGAAGACCCAGCAGGTGAGCCAGACGTTCGCCAAGCCCAAGATCATGTCCGAGCCCCTCACCGCGCCCGGGGCGATCGTCGCCGCCAAGCCGATCGCCCTGTCCGGCGCCGATGCCAAGGCCGCCGAGCAGGGTGTCCGGGACCTGGCCGCCACCGCCCCGGTGGCGGCCGCGACCCCGGCCGGGCCCTCCGCCACCACGGCCGCCACCCTGGCCCTGGCGGGAGTGCTCGCCGCGGGCGGTGCCACCTACCTGGTCGCCGGCCGCCTCCGCCGCAGGGCGGTCGCTGAGGAGAGCTGAGGCCCGGCGCGATCTCCGGCCGTCCCGCACCGACGCGATCGATGAGCTCACCGCCCCGGTAACGCCCGGGCGGTGAGCTCCTGCCGCGGCCCGTGCCCTTTCTGAAAGGGCACGGGCCGCGGCAGGATCAGACCTCGAGCCTCTCCTCGATGCCGCGCAGGACGTGCCGCGCGAGCGCGAGGTTGGCCCGGTTCCGGTCGAGGGCCATGTAGATGAACAGGCCTTTGCCGCTCCGGCCGGAGAGCGGGCGGATCACGTGGTACTGCGTGCCGAGCGTGATGAGGATGTCCTCGATGCCGTCCTTGAGACCGAGCGACTCCATGGTCCGCATCTTGGCCTTGACGACCTCGGTGTTACCCGCGGCCGCCACCTGGAGGTCGAGATCCTTGGAACCGCCGAGCGCGCCCAGCGCCATCCCGCTGTTGTAGTCGACGATGACCGCGCCGATGGCGCCGTCGATCGCCATCATCTCCTTGAGAGAGATGTCCATGTTGCCCATTTCTGTCTCCGATCACTGGGTTATCGACATGCGCGAGGTGATGGCGGCCAATCTGGCCGCCGTCTTGCGACCCTCCAGCCGGAGCAGCCCGAGGTTGGTCCCCGGGCGTGCCAGGACTGTGAGGACGATCTTGGGTCCGGCGGCGTAGCAGGCCGCGTAGCCGTTGGTGCCGGAGATCAGCGTCTCCTCGAAGGTGCCCTTGCCGGCCATGCCCGTCATCCGGCGGCTGAGGGCCAGGAGCGCGGAGGAGAGCGCGCCGGTCTGCTCGGCGGCGGTGTCGCGGCCCAGATCACTGGCCAGGGTCAGGCCGTCGACGCTGCACACGATGCTCCCGTCCACGTCGGGGATGCGCTCTCGCAGCAGCGCCATCTCCCGGCGTATCTCCTCACGCAGTTCCACCGACACCCTCCTTCCGATCAGCTTCAGCGTCCGCAGCCTTATCGGCGGCATCGAACCAGGCTCAAGTCAGTGCCTCCAATGCGTTCCTGAGCCGGATGAGCAGGTTGACGTCGGTCGGATCCCCGGTGGCTCCGGGGAGCGACGCAGGCGTCGCCAGGGAGCCCGTTCCGGCTGCCGGGATCTCCGTGGCCCCCCTCGTCCGTCTCGGCAGCGGGTCCTGCGCGGCGGGTGCGGCGGCCGCGTCGGGTTCCGGGACGCGCAGCAGCCCACGGGAGGCGAGCTGCCGTACGGCGAGCAGCACCGAGTACGCCGGGCGGCCCAGCTTGCGTGCCAGGTCGGCCGGGGTCGCCGTGGAGTCGGCGCCGACCAGCACCTCCCACTGCAGCGAGCTCAGCACCACCCGCTGGGCGGCGATGCGCCTCCGCGGGACGACCGGGAGCGTGTCCAGCTCCGCGGACGGCCAGGTCTGTTCCAACTGCGCCTTCCTCCGCTTGCACTCCCGGAGCAGGCCGGCCGCGTCGAAGTACCACTGCGGTCCGAGCCAGTGCCGCTCTCCCCGCCGGAACCTGGGCCGGTGCCCGGTCGACTCCAGCAGGAAGTAGCTGGCGTCGAGCACCGTGCTCAGCACGCAGAACTCCAGCTCGCCCCTGGTGAGCAGACCCTGGGCGAGGAGCCGGTCGCCTCCGAGGATCTGCGGGGCGGCGACCGGCGGCTCGCCGCCCCGCAGATCCTCGGTCGCGGACTGCCTGGCCTGTCGTACGGCGTGGGCGGAGATCCCGCGGCAGGCCGCCAGCAGGTCCTCCAGCCGGGGGGCCGCCGCGCTCTCGGCGTAGGTCACGCGGCCGTCGGTGAGATAGATGGCGCCCGCCTTGCCGAGGCGGAGCGAGCCGGTGGCGCGATCACTGGCGAGCCCGCTGAGGATGATCTCGACGCTCGGCACGGCTTCACGTCGATATCAGGCGGCCGGAAAGGGCCTGGAGGCGGTGGCGGGCCAATGCCAGGTTCGACCGTTCCAGGTCGAGCCTGACGTAAATGACCAGCGGGCCGTCGAAAAGCGTTTCCAACGGCCGCAGCAAATGGTGGCCGCCGTCCGTGGTTATGATCATGTCGTCGATCCGGACGGTGCCGCCCGGTGCGGTGACGGCGAGTCCGTCCAGCGTCGCGCGCAGGGTCTCGCTCAGCCCCGCGGCCGATCGCTCCACGTCACCGTGGCGGCTCGCGCCGCCGGTCGCCACGACCGTCCCGCTGGTCTGATCGATGAGGATCGCGTCCAGGGCACCGGGGATGGCCATTACCTCAGTGAGGCAGTCTTCGATTCCGAGCACGTGCTCTCCCTTGCCGGCGACTTCAGGCGTCGCCCGGTCAGCGTAGGGAAAGCCCTCGGGATCCATCCTTTCCAGCCAGTGCCTTGATAGGAAAAAGCGTAGGATTCACCAACCGAGTAGGAAGATATACACCCCGGGTGGAAATCAACCCGTTGGCTGGTCGGTGATAATCGCCTTTTCGTCCGGCTTGAAAACAAGAATGTTCTTCACATAGGAATTCACCGCGGCGGGCAGGCCGACGTCGTTCCCGGCCTCCTCCGACAGGAACCAGCGGTGGTCGAGCACCTCGTGGAAGAACTGGGCGGGCTCCAGCTTGCCGCGCAGATTCTGCGGGACGGCCTCCACCGTGGGCTGGAAGACCTCGGCCAGCCAGCGGTGGGCCACGATCGCCTCGTCCTCGTGGCGCAGGCCGTACGACACGCGGAAGCAGTCGAGGTCGTTGAGGAGCCGCCTGGCCTGGTTCTCCTCCACGTCCAGGCCGGTGAGCCGCAGCAGCCTGCGCTGGTGGTGCCCGGCGTCCACCACCTTGGGGCGGACGATCAGCCGCCCGGTGCCCGCCTTGCGGCGGACCATCATCTCGGCGACGTCGAAGCCCAGCGAGTTCAGCCGGCGGATCCGCTGGTCGATCATGTGCCAGTCGACCTCCTCGATGATGTCGTCGGAGGTGAGCTCGCCCCAGAGGCGGTGGTAGCGCTCGCAGACGGAGTCGGCGACCTGTTCGGGGTCGATGGAGGAGTGCAGCAACCCGCCCGCCTCCAGGTCGAGCATCTCGCCGAAGATGTTGGTGTGCGCCACCTCGATGTCGTACAGCCGCTGGCCCTCACTGATCATGGGATGCAGCTCACCGGTCTCGGCGTCGACGAGGTAGGCGGCGAAGGAGCCCGCGTCCCGGCGGAACAGGACGTTCGACAGTGAGCAGTCGCCCCAGTAGAAGCCGCTGAGGTGCAGCCGTACCAGCAGCACGGCCAGGGCGTCGAGCAGCCGGTTGAGCGTCTCGGGGCGGACCGTCCCGCACATGACCGCCCGGTAGGGCAGCGAGAACTGCAGGTGCTGGGTGATGAGTGCCGAGTCGAGCGGCTCGCCGGCGGCGTCGGTCCGTCCGGTGACCACCGCCACCGGCTCGACCGACGGGGTGTCCAGCCGGCTCAGGTCCCACAGCAGGCGGTACTCGCGCTTGGCGTAGTGCTCGCTGATCTCCTTGATCGCGTACACCTTGCCCGCCAGGCGGGTGAAGCGCACCACGTGCCGGGAGATGCCGCGCGGCAGGGAGACCAGGCGGTGCTCGGGCCAGTCCTCCAGCGGGACGTCCCAGGGCAGGCGGATGAGGTCCGGATCGCTCGGGGCGCCGGTGAGCTGGAGAGGCATCGGGTCAGTCCTCGCGATGGGGGTGTACGGGGCGGGGGCCGCGTCGCGCTCGGTCCTCGCGACGAGGGCGTACGGGCAAAGGGCGGTCGTGTCGCGGTCAGTTCCCGCGGCGGGGGAACGTGGGCGGATCGAAGGCGCGCCGGACCACCGCGGCGAGCTGTTCCTCGGTGAGCACGCGGGGCTCGCCGACGCCCTTGGCCCGCACGTAGACCTCGCAGAGCCACTCCAGCAGCCTGGTCGCCTCGAAGGCCCCGTCCAGGTCGTCGCCGATCGTGACCCCGCCGTGGTTGGCCAGCAGCGCCGCGCGCCGGTCCGCCAGCGCGGCCCGGACGGAGGCGGCGAGCTCGGGCGTGCCGTAGGTGGCGTATTCGGCGACGCGGACGGTCCCGCCGAGCAGCAGGGCGTTGTAGTGGATGGGCGGCAGCTCGCTCATGGTCGTGGCGACCACGGTGCCGAAGACGGAGTGGGTGTGCACGATGGCGCCGGCCTCGGTTGTCGTATAGACCGCCAGGTGCATAGGGGTCTCCGAGGACGGCCGCAGGTCGCCCTCGACGAGGTGGCCCTCGACGTCGACGATCGGGCAGGCCTCGGGTTCCAGCCGGTCGAGGGAGACGCCGCTGGGCGTCACGGCGACGAGTTCGCCCGCGCGCACGCTGAGATTCCCCGCGGTTCCGACGACCAGTCCGGTCGTGGCGGCCCGGCGGCCGTACTCACACAGCAGGCGGCGCTGCTCGGCCAGCAACATGCCGTCAAAAGTAGGGGCTTGCGGTACCGGGCGGCAAACCCTCATTATCTGGTCTAGACCGGTTGCCGCCCCTTGGCTGCCGGCGAGCACGGTTCCTTTATCTCCCTGGCGGTGGTCGCGTCAATAATTCCAGGGAAATATCGGCCACTGTGTACCGTTCTGTCATTGAATTGCACCTCCTTGGCGTTTGGTAGCTAGCGGATAGGTCGCGAGGACATCACGGCTCGGTCTAGACCGGCCGGGAAGTCTTGACGCTGGACTCCGCGGATACGTACCTTCGGGCAAACGTTTAGGAAACTTTCCTAATTGATCCCCCGTTCAGGAGGGTTGCATGTCAAACTCGGTCGGTACGCCCGGAGACATCACCCGGCGGCAGCTGCTCCGCCGGATCGGCATGAGCGCTCTGATCGTCGGTCCAGGCGCCGGGTTGCTCAGCGCCTGCGCCACCGGTGGCGCGGCTCCGGCGGCCAGCACCTCGGCGGCCCCCTCCGCGGGTGGCGCGATCTCCGCGGCGAACCCGTTCGGCGTCGCCGCCGACGCGCCGCTTGAGGTCGTCATCTTCAAGGGCGGCCTCGGTGACAGTTACGCCACCGAGGTGCACGAGCCGCTGTACAAGAAGGCGTTCGCTCAGGCACAGGTCAAGCACGTCGCCACCCAGCAGATCGCACAGACCCTGCAGCCGCGGTTCGCCGGCGGCGACGTCCCCGACGTGATCGCCAACTCCGGCACCGACCTGATGGACAACGGCGCCCTGCAGCAGGAGGGCCAGCTTCTTGAGCTCACCGAGCTGTGGGACGCCCCCTCGATCGACGACCCGAGCAAGAAGGTCCGTGACCTGGTCGCGCCGGGCACCGTCGAGTCGGGTCTCCTCGCGGGCAAGCCGTACCTGATGAACTACGTCTTCTCCGCGTACGGCCTCTGGTACGACTCCGCGCTGTTCGAGAAGAACGGCTGGACCCCGCCGAAGACCTTCGAGGAGTTCAAGGCCTTCGCCGAGAAGGCCAAGGCCGCCGGGATCACCCCGTTCGCGTACGCGGGCAAGAACGCCTCCTACTACGCGTACTGGATGATCCTCATCTCCGCCGCGAAGATCGAGGGCAACCAGATCCTGCTCGACGTCGACAACCTCGTCGACGGAGTCTGGCAGCGCGACGCCATGAAGCAGTCCGCCGCCGCCTGGGCTGAGATCGCCAAATACATGGACAAGTCCTTTGAGGGCCTGATCCACACCGAGGTGCAGCTCCGCCAGAACCAGGGCAAGGTCGCCCTCTACCCCTCCGGTTCCTGGCTGGAGAACGAGCAGAAGGAGCAGACCCCCGAAGGCTTCAAGTACGCGCTGTCGCCCACTCCCAGCGTCACCGCGGCCGACAAGCTGCCGTTCGAGGCCATCCGCGCCGCCGCCGGCGAGGCGTACATCGTCCCGGCCAAGGCCAAGAACCCCAAGGGCGGCCTGGAGTACCTGCGCATCATGCTCTCCAAGGAGGGCGCGAGGGGCTTCACCGAGAAGTCCGGCAACATCACGGTGGTGACCGGTGCCGCCGACGGCCTGGAGCTGTCGCCGGGCAACGCCAGCCTCAGCGCCGCGCAGAGCGCCGCGGGCCAGAACATCGTCACCTTCAGCAGCTTCGAGAACTGGTACAAGGAGTTCGAGACCGAGCTGCGCAAGCAGACCAACGCGCTCATGTTCGGCCGCATCTCCGCCGACGAGTTCTGCGAGAAGATGCAGAAGGCCGCCGACAAGACCAAGGCCGACTCGTCCATCACCAAGCAGACCCGGACGGTGTAGCCCCGATGCGGCAAGGCAAGTATCCGTTCATCGTCGGCTTTCTCGCCGCGCCGGTGCTCCTCTACGTGGTCTTCGTGGTCAGCCCGTACATCCAGGCTTTCTACATCGCGGTGACCAACTGGAAGGGCATCTCGGCGAACCCTCAGTTCATCGGCCTGGAGAACTTCGCCAGGCTCCTTGACGACGAGGTCTTCTGGGCTGCGGTGCGTCACCACGGTGTTCTGCTGCTTGTCATGCCGCTGGTCACCATCGTGATCGCCCTGTTCTTCTCCTTCCTGCTCAACCTGAGCGGCGGGCAGCGGGGCGGTCGGATGACCGGGATCTGGGGCTCGAAGGTCTATCGGGTGATCTTCTTCCTGCCCCAGGTCCTGGCCGTCGCCATCGTCGGCGTGCTCTTCCAGGCGATCTACCGTCCGGACGGGACCGGCGTGATCAACGGCCTGCTCGGCAAGGTCGGCATCGAACCGGTCGGCTGGCTCATCGATCCCGACATCGCCCTGCTGGCCATCATCGGCGTGATGATCTGGCAGGCCGTCGGCTTCTACGTGGTGCTGTTCTCGGCCGGCATGTCCTCCATCCCCAAGGACGTGTTCGAGGCCGCCGCCCTCGACGGCGCGGGCAGGTTCACCCTGTTCTTCAGGATCACGATCCCGCTGCTCTGGGACACCATGCAGGTCGCCTGGGTCTATCTCGGCATCGCCGCCTTCGACGCCTTCGCCCTGGTCCAGGTCCTCTCGGTCGACCGCGGTGGGCCCGACAACGCCACGACGGTGCTCCCGATGGAGATCTGGCGCACGGCGTTCAACTTCTCCAAGTTCGGCTACGCGTCGGCGATGGGCGTGGCGCTGTTCTTCATGACCATCACGTTCGCCGCCCTCACCCTGCGCGTGACCCGGCGCGAGAGGATCGAGTTCTGATGGCCACGGACACGGCTCGCAAGCCCGCCGCCTCCCGCCCCGCCGCCCACGCGCGTGCCAGGCGGACCAGGGGCTCGCTCGGCCCCTTCGGGGTGCTGTCCCACCTCGCGCTGCTGGTCTGGGCGATCCTGATCGTCGGCCCGATCCTCTGGACGTTCCTGGCCTCTTTCAAGACCAACACCGAGATCTTCGGGGACGCCATCACGCTGCCCGCCTCCTTCGGCTGGGACGCCTGGGGCCGGGCCTGGGAGAAGGCGCACATCGGGCAGTACATGCTGAACACCGTCTTCGTGGTGGCGTGCAGCACGGCCGGCACCATGCTGCTCGGCTCGATGGCCGCGTACGTGCTGGCGCGCTACAGCTTCCCCGGCAACAGGGCGATCTACTTCCTGTTCGTGTCGGGGATGACGTTCCCGGTCTTCCTCGCGCTGGTCCCGCTCTTCTTCGTGGTGAAGAACCTGGGCCTGATCGACACCCACCTCGGCGTGATCCTGGTCTACATCGCCTACTCGCTGCCGTTCACCGTCTTCTTCCTGTCGGCGTTCTTCAAGACGCTGCCCACCTCGGTGGCCGAGGCGGCGATGATGGACGGCTGCTCGCACACCCGGACGTTCTTCCAGATCATGGTGCCGATGGCCAAGCCGGGGCTGGTCAGCATCACGATCTTCAACATCCTGGGTCAGTGGAACCAGTACCTCCTGCCGATCGTGCTGCTGTCGGGCAACGTCGAGGACAAGTGGCTGATCACCCAGGGCGTCGCCAACATCTCCACCAGCGCCGGTTACGAGGCCGACTGGCCCGGCCTGTTCGCCGCGCTGAGCATGGCCATCATCCCGGTCATGATCGTCTACATCATCTTCCAGCGCCAGATCCAGTCGGGTCTCACCTCCGGCGCGGTCAAATGACCGGATCCGGTCAAATTACCGGCTCCGGCGAGTAATCCCGAGAGTGTCGTCAGGAGTCGTTCATATTCGGAACGACTCCTGTCCCCTCTCCACGGAGAAACCCGACCCATGGCCCACCCCGACCAGGACTTCCCCTTCCCCTTCTTCGGAGCGGGGGAGGCGAGTTATTACATGTGGGCCGAGGTGCACGTCCGCTTCGCCCGGCAGCCCACGGCCTCCCAGTGCGCGGTCATCGTCGACACCGTCCCGGCACCCCTGCGCGGGGCGCTCGACTGGTGCGAGGGGCGCCAGCTCATGGTGGCCAGCGGCCTGTTCCTGCACGGTACGGTGGCCCGCTCCTACCCCGCGCTCGGCGGCGAGTCCGACCGGATCGGCGACGACGGCTGGCTGTACGCCGCGCCCTCCCGGATAGCCGCGCTCAACGCCGACATCGAGAGATGGCTGCTCCGCATTCACCGGGAGTGCCCGATCCTGGCCGCCTACCGCGCCGAGGACCCCGACAGCGGCGGCACCCGCCTGTCCGGCTGGCACGACTGGAGCCTGTCCCGGCTACCCGGTCTGCTGCCCGAGTTGGAGCCCCTCCTGGAGGGGACCAGCCACGCCACCGCCATGGCCCAGGGCATCATGGCCATGGCCCGGCGCGCCGGGAGCCTGCCCCGGCTTGGTGTCCTCGCCGGGGACGTGATCTCCTGGGAGGATGAACCTGCTTGACGACTCCGCGGTGGACGATCGGCTCACCGGCCTGCCCGAATGGCGGCGCGAGGGAGACGAGATCCGCCGGAAGATCACTGCTACCGACTTCCCGACCGCGATCCGCATCGTGGACGAGATCGCGGTCGAGGCCGAGAAGCTCAACCACCACCCCGACATCGACATCCGCTGGCGCACCCTCCACCTCGCGCTCAGCACGCACGACGCCGGCGGGCTGACGGAGATGGACTTCACCCTGGCCGCCCGCATCGACGAGATAGCCGCCGCCAACGCCTGAACGCCGAGCGGTTCGGCCGCGGGTATCGACGAGACGCGAAGGCCCACAGGCCCACCCCGGCGGCGCCGATCAGGTAGACGGGGCGGCGGCCGAGCCGGTC